>JBKJYC010000510.1:0-2891 GCA_046715885.1 Usitatibacter sp. | reverse complement strand
CTTCCAGGTGGGCCAGGAAGTGCAGGTCAACCTGCAGAACATCGAGCAGGCGCTCGATGCCTTCTTTCGCGACAGCGCCAGGAGAGGCGACCTGAAGGACCTGCCGGGGCTCTTCGCGCAGGTGCAGGGCGCGCTCATGATCCTGGAGCTGCAGGACGCCGCGGGCCTGAACGCAGCCGTGATGGCGCGCGTCCAGCAGTTCGCCGACGGCTCGGCAGACGGCACCGGCGAGGCGGCGGAGCTGGTCGCGGAGGGTCTCTCGGCGCTGGGCCTCTACGTGAACGCGCTCCAGCAGGGCTCGGCAAATCCGCGCGAGGTGCTGATGCCCGCGCTGATCCGCTACGGCTTGGCCCAGGCGCCGTCGAAGAAGATCGATACGGCGGTGCGCCGCACTGCGACTGTCGCGCCCATCGATCTCGACGTTGCCAAGCAGAAGGTGGCGGCGCTCTACGAGGACTGGCAGGAAGCGCCCGCGAAGGACACCAAGGACCGGCTCGAAAAGGCCGTGGACGACCTGAAGAGCGATGCCGCGGTGCTCTCCGAGTCCACGCTCGCCTTCAACACCGACGCCGTGCTGGCCGCGATCCAGCGGACCGAGAATCCGATGCAGACCGGCGTCTTCCAGGCGATCCAGAGCATCGCGCCCGACAACGCGCCCGACGAGCCGACGTCCCAGACGGTGCAGCTGGTCGATGCGCCCGGCGCAGAGGTGGACCGCGAGCTGCTCGAGATCTTCTTGGAGGAGGCCACCGAAGTCGTCGCCACGGTCGCCGAGAACCTCGCCGCGTGCCGCGAGGCGCCGCATGATCGCGAAGCGCTCACCACGATCCGCCGCAGCTTCCACACCTTGAAGGGCAGCGGGCGCATGGTCGGGCTCACGGACCTGGGCGAGGTCGCGTGGCAGTGCGAGCAGGTCATGAACAAGTGGCTGAAGGAAGAGAAGCCCACCTCCGCGGGCTTGCTGGGCTTCATCGAGCTGGCGCAGGCTTCCTTCGGTGGATGGATCACGGAGCTCCAGAGCGGCGCGCCCTCGCGCATCGACGGCGCCGAGATCGTGCGCCAGGCCGAGCGCCTGAAGAGCGGCGAGGAGCCGCGGCCCCTCACCGAGGAGCTCGAAGCCCTGCCGGAAGCGCCGCTGGAAGCGCAGCCCGAGATCGTGGTGGAAGCGCCGGCCGTGGCGGAGCCGGAACCGTTGCCGCCGGTCGGAGCTCCGGTGGAAGCCGCGCCGATCCTGGACTTCGCCTCGCTCGACCTGGCGCCCGACAGCGAGCCCCGGGAAGTGCCGGCGGAAATGGCGCCCGAGCCCGCATTCTCCCTCGACGAGCTGGTCGCCCCGGCGAGCTCGCAAGCGTCACGCGCCGCCGCCGAGCTCTTGAGCATCGAGGAGCCCGCGGCCGAAACGCCGGTTTTCGCCGGCGAGCCCGAATCGCTCGAAGAGCCCGACGTGGTCATCGGCGCGGTGGTGCTCTCGCCGGGATTCTTCGCGATCTACATGGGCGAGTCGGAGCAGCACGTGGCGACGCTCGAGCGCGAGATGGCGCAGATCGAGGCCGATCCCGTTAGGCCGGTCAGCCACGATTTCATGCGCGCGGCGCACACGCTCACGAGCAGCTCGCGCACCACCGGATTCGACCTGGTGGCCGGCGTCGCCTACGCGCTGGAGAAGTGGCTCTCCGACGCCATCGATTTCCCGCCCGAGTTCAATGCGCGCCGCCTCACCGCCACGCGTCGCGCCGTCGATGCGCTGACGGCGATGGTGCAGTCGATCCGCGGCCGCGCCATGCCCTTCCCGCGAGACGACGTGATCGAGGAGCTCACCGCGCTGCGCGAGGGCCTGAGGCAATCGCGCAAGACCGGCGAGGGAACGCACATCAAGATGCCGGGCTTCGTGCGCGAGGTCGCGCAAGCGCCCGCCGCCGAACCCACGCCCGCTCCCGCGGCACCCGAACCGGAGCCGGTCTTCGCGGTGCCGCCGCCGGGGCCGATCGAGCACGCGCGCGCCGCAGCGGCGGCCGAAGTCGCGGTCCCCGAGCTGGAGAAGCCTTTCGAGGCCGGCAAGGACCAGCGCAAGATCAAGGACGACGTCGATCTGGACCTGCTGCCGATCTTCCTCGACGAGGCCAAGGAGATCATCCCGCTCGTGAGCGAGACCGTGCGGCGCTGGAAGCTGGCACCCGCGGACCACGCGCCCGCCGCGGAGCTGCACCGCCACCTGCACACCCTGAAGGGCAGCGCGCGCATGGCGGGACTCATGCGCCTGGGCGAGCTCGCCCACGTGCTCGAGGCGCGCGTCATCGCCATGGAGTCGGAGGCCGTGCCGGCCACCAAGGTTTTCGACGAGGTCGAGGAGCGCGTCGACCGCTTCTCGGTGGCCCTGGAGCGGCTCGCCCGCGGCGAGGACCTGGAAGGCATCGAGCCCATCGAGGTTCCGGTGTCGGCGGTGTTCGAGCAGCAGAGGGACAAGCCGGGAGCCATCGCGGTCATGGCCGCGGCCGCCAACGAGGTGCGCGAGCAGGCCGCGCTGCCGCCGGAGCTGCGCGAGTCTCGCGCGGCGCTCCTGCGCGTGAACGCCGAGCTCATCGACCGCTTCGTGAACGAGGCCGGCGAGCTGTCGATCGCGCGCTCGCGCATCGAGGGCGAGATGGCCGCGTTCAAGCGTGCGTTGATCGACCTTGCAGACAACGTGGCGCGCATGCGCTCGCAGCTGCGCGAGATCGAGATCGCCTCCGAGACGCAGATGCAAAGCGCCATCAAGCTGAAGGACGAGCACGGCGAGCGCTTCGACCCGCTCGAGCTCGACCGTTTCTCGCGCACGCAGGAGCTCACGCGCTTCCTGGCGGAGTCCCTGGGCGACGTGATCACCCTGCACCAGGGGTTGCAGAAGAACATCG
>JBKJYC010000509.1:0-4366 GCA_046715885.1 Usitatibacter sp. | reverse complement strand
GGTGCACGCGGTGGACCGCGCCTGGAAGCGCCAGGCGCTGCCGGCGCAGGCGCGCCACGAAAGCGCGCTCCTGCGCGCGCTTGCCGCGCGCAAGTACCAGCTGCTCGTGCACCTCACCGACCATTGGCGCGGCGCGTGGCTGGCTCAGTTGCTGCGGCCGCGATGGTCGGTGGCGCCCGCGCGCGACAGCCGGCTCTGGAAGTACGCGTTCTCGCATCGCTATCCGCATCCCAGGGCCACGCCGCGGCACACCGTGGAGCTGAACCTCGATGCGCTGCGCCGCGTCGGCATCTACCCCGAGGAAGCGGAGAAACGCCTGGTGCTGGTGCCGGGCGTCGAGGCCGAGCAGCGCGTCGACCAACTGCTCGAGAAACACGGGCTGGCCGCGAAGGGCTTCATCCACGCCCACCCCACCTCGCGCTGGCTGTTCAAGGCGTGGACCGAGGCGAGGAACGCGGAGCTCCTGCGCGCCCTCGTGCGCGACGGGCATCGCGTCGTGCTCACCGGTGCGCCGGATGCGCGCGAGAAGGCGATCGCCGGGCGCATTCTCGAGCTCGCGGGCGAGGGCATCGTGGACCTCACCGGCCAGCTCACGCTGCGCGAGATGGGGGCGCTTTGCGCGCGCGCGCGCCTGTTCTTCGGCGTGGACTCCGCGCCGATGCATATCGCATCGGCGATGGGCACGCCGGTCGTGGCGCTCTTCGGACCCAGCGGCGAGCACGAATGGGGCCCGTGGATGGTCCCGCACCGCGTCGTCACCAGCACCCATCCCTGCCGCCCCTGCGGCAACGACGGCTGCGGTGGCGGCAAGGTGAGCGAGTGCCTCACCCGTCTCGAGGTGGATCGCGTGCGCTCCGCGATCAACGAGCTGCTCGCCCGGCCTTGAGCGAGCGCCCCGCCGCGCGCGGCCTCGGACCGCGCATCGCGCTGGTGCGCGGCCGCTACGATCCTTTCGGTGGCGCGGAGCGCTTCGTGCAGAACGCGGTCGCCGCGCTGCGCGGCCAGGGAGCCGCCCTCACCATCGTCACCCGCAGCTGGCCCGACAACGACGGCACCGCGCTGGTGCTCGATCCCTTCCACGTGGGTGGCCTGTGGCGCGACTGGAGCTTCGCCCGGGCGGTGTGCGGCGAGCTCTCCAGGCGCCATTTCGACCTCGTGCAGTCGCACGAGCGCATCGCCTGCTGCGACATCTATCGCGCCGGGGACGGCGTGCACGCCGAGTGGCTGGCCCAGCGCGCGCGCATCCAGGCGCCGCTCGCGCGCGCCGCCACGCGCCTGAACCCGCACCATCGGTACCTGCTGGCCGCGGAGCGCCGCCTCTTCACGAGCCCGCGCCTGAAGGCGGTGATCTGCAATTCCGCCATGGTTCGCGAGGATGTCACCCGGCATTTCGGCACCGACCGGGGGAAGCTGGTGCTGATCCGCAATGGTGTGGACGCTGTCCGGTTCCATCCGGGCCTGCGTGCCGAGCATCGCGACGCGGTGCGCCAACAGCTGAAGATCCCGCCGCGTGCCAATGTCGTTGCGTACGTGGGCTCCGGCTTCGAGCGCAAGGGCGTGGCGGCGCTGCTGGAAGCCGTGGCGGGCGTGGGTCCGCAGATGTGGGCTCTCGTGGTCGGCAAGGACAAGAGCGCCGCGCGCTACGTGGCGCAGGCGCGCCGGCTCGGCATCGAGCCGCGCGTGCGCTTCGTGGGCGCGACCTCCGATGTGCGGCCCTACTACGCGGCGGCCGACAGCTTCGCCCTGCCCACCCTCTACGACCCGTTTCCCAACGCCGCGCTCGAGGCCATGGCGAGCGGGCTGCCGGTCGTCACCTCGACTCGGTGCGGGGCCGCCGAGCGGGTGCGCGACGGCGAGACCGGCTTCGTGCGCGACGCGCTCGACATCGCGGGCCTCGCCGAGGCCCTCGGCCGCCTGGATCCCGTCAGCGCGCGGCGGATGGGCGAGAGCGCGCGCGACTCCGTGGCTCCCCTCACGCCGGAGGCCATGGCGCGCGAGTACGTCGACCTGTACGCGCGGCTCCTGCGAAAATAGCGCCATGGATCTCTACAAGCGCCTGCTCACGCACGTCTGGCCCTACCGCGGGGCGCTCGGCGTGGGCATCCTCGCGATGATCGTGGGCGGCCTTGCCGACGCGGCGCTGGTGAAGCTGACCGGCCCCCTGGTGAACGAGCTCTTCGTGAACCGCAACCGCGAGCTGGCCATCCTGCTGCCGCTGGGCGTGGTCGCGGTGTTCCTGGTGAGCGGCCTGGCCAGCTTCACGTCGGGTTACATGTCGCAGTGGGTTTCGAACAAGGTCATCCTCGACCTGCGCGCGATGATGTTCGGGCGGCTGCTGAAGCTGCCTCCGGCCTGGTTCGACGACGCCACCAGCGCCCGGCTGGTGGCCAAGTTCACCAACGACGTGACCAACATCGCGGCGGCCTCGACTTCCGTGCTCACCGTGATCGTGCGCGACACGGTGACCATCGTGGCGCTGCTGGCGATCCTGCTGCATTCCAACTGGAAGCTCACCCTCATCACCTTCGCCATCATCCCGCCGGTGGCCATCGTGGTGCGGCTCTTCGGCAAGCGCCTGCGCGAGACCAGCCGCGCCAGCCAGCAGGCCATCGGCGGCATTGCGGCGGTCCTGGACGAGACCATCGCCAACCCGCGCGTGGTGAAGATCTTCGGTGGGCAGGACTACGAGGCGAAGCGCTTCCGCGCGGCGAACGAGCGCATCCGGCGCTACAACATGAAGCAGTCGGTGGCCGCCTCGGCGAGCGTGCCCATCACGCAGCTCCTGGTGGCGTGCGCGGTGGCCGCCATCATCTACTTCGCCGCGCAGCAGGCCCTGGAGGGTACGACCGACGTGGGCTCGTTCGTCGAGTTCATCGCCGCCACCGGCATGCTGCTGCAGCCGCTGAAACGCCTCACCAGCGTGAACGAGCATCTGCAGAAGGGCCTCGCCGCGGCGGAGAGCGTCTTCGGCCTCATCGACGAGAAACCCGAGGACGACCGCGGCACGGTGGACCTCGGCCGCGCCCGGGGCGACATCCGCTACGAGGGCGTGTCGCTGTCCTACCGCGGCGGCACTCGGCCCGCCCTGGAGGAAGTGACGCTCGCCATCCGCCCCGGGGAGACCGTCGCTCTCGTGGGGCCGTCGGGCAGCGGGAAGACCAGCTTCATCAACCTCCTGCCGCGCTTCTACCATCCGGACGCCGGGCGCATCACCGTCGACGGCCACGACCTCGAGTCGCTCAAGCTGGAGAGCCTGCGCCGCCAGATCTCGCTCGTGTCGCAGAACGTCGTGCTCTTCAACGACACGGTCGCGGCGAACATCGCCTATGGGCGCCTGCAGACCGCCGCGGCCGACCTGGAGCGCGCCGCCGAGGCCGCCCATGCGTCGGAGTTCATCCGCCAGCTGCCGCAGGGGTTCGAGACCCCCATCGGCGAGAACGGCGCCAAGCTCTCGGGTGGCCAGCGCCAGCGCATCGCGATCGCGCGCGCCATCCTCAAGGACGCACCCATCCTGCTGCTCGACGAGGCCACCTCGGCGCTCGACACCGAGAGCGAGCGCGCGGTGCAGGCGGCCCTCGAGGCGTTGATGCGCGGGCGCACCACCATCGTGATCGCCCATCGCCTCTCGACCGTGGAGAAGGCCGACCGCATCGTGGTGCTCGCCGGCGGGCGCATCGTGGAGTCCGGAAACCACCGCGAGCTGCTCGAGCGCGGCGGCGTTTACGCGGGCCTGCACCGCCTGCAGTTTGCCGGCGCATGAGGATCCTGCACACCGAATCGTCGCTCGGCTGGGGCGGCCAGGAGATCCGCGTGCTCACGGAGGCGCGCGGCGTGGCGCGGCTCGGCCACGAGGTGCTGCTCGCGGCACCGGCGGATTCGCGCATCCACGCGCAAGCCGGGCGCTTCGGCGTCGAGGTGCTGGCGCTGCCCATCGGACGCAAGAACGTCCCCGGGCTCCTCGCGATGCGCCGGCTGCTTTCCGATCGAGCGTTCGACGTGGTCAACACGCACAGCTCGACGGATTCGTGGCTCGCGGCCGCGGGCCGAGCCACGAGCGGCGCCAAGCCCGCCCTGGTCCGCACGCGCCACATCTCCGCGCCGGTGCCGCGCAACTCCTCGACGCGATGGCTCTATCGGCAGGCCCAGCGCATCGTCACCACCGGCGAGAGGCTGCGCCTGCAGGTGATCGAGGAGACCGGCGTCGCCGCGGCGGACGTCGTGTCCGTGCCGACCGGCATCGACCTCGAGCCCTTCCGTCCCGGGGATCGTGGCGCTGCGCGCATCGCGACGCAATTGCCGCCCGACAAGTTGATCGTCGGCATCGTCGCGACCCTGCGCAGCTGGAAGGGGCATCGCTACCTCATCG
>JBKJYC010000508.1:0-5729 GCA_046715885.1 Usitatibacter sp. | reverse complement strand
TTGATGTCGGGGACACTGATCACGACCGGTGACTCGGCCAGTTGCTTCAAGGTGGCTAGCGCTGTCGTGGTCGGCCGCGCCTTGGCATCGAAGAAACGCGCGATCCACGCCTGCGAGGCGCGCATGTCGTCGCGGAACGAGGCCTCGTCGCGCGCGATGAGGGCCATGCGCGCGGTGAGCAAGCGCAGCTTGAGGTTCTCCCGCAGGAAGTAGCTCTGTTGCGGGGTGAGGAGCGCCGCGTCCTGGGTCTCCAGGTCGCGGATGCGCACCAGGCCCTTCATCTCCTCCCAGAAGTCGCGCGCCGCGCGCGTGAAGCCGGGTTCCTCCAGGGGCTTGGCGCGCAACGCCACGCGCGTGGGCGGCATCGTGTCGGCGATGATGAGCGGGAGCTGGTCCGCGTTCGCGACCAGGTTGTCGAGCTTCACGGCGATGCCCACGGTGTCCACCTGCGGCAGCGCCTTCAGCCGGTCCATGTCCTGGGCGAGGGCGCGGCGCAGGGGTGCCACCGCAAGCTTCTCGGCCTTGGACAGGCGCTGGTCGGCGGCTTGCAGGGCGGCGAGCGCGCCGCGTACGTTGCCGGCGAGCTGCAGCTGCTGGCTGGCCAGCACCAGCATTTGCTCGATCTCCGAGAGCAGGCGGTCGTCGGCGTTGCGCGACAGGTCGCGGTACATCTCCTCCAGCTGCACGCGGCTCTCCTGCGATTCGGACACGCGTGCCTCGAGCTCGGCCAGGCGCGAGTGCGACTCCTTCAGCGCGGCCTGAGTCTGCACCAGCTGGGCTTTCGCCTGCGCGGACTCCTCGCCGAGCTCGGCCAGCCGCCCACCGGCGCGCGACTCGTGCGTGCGCAGGGACTGGCGCGCGTCCCACGCGAAGAGGGCCGCCGTGAGCGCCGCCACGATGCCCACCACGGCGATGGTGCGCGCGGCGCGGTCGCCGCGGGGCCGGGCGATGGAGGACCGCTCGGGCAGGGCGCGTGGCGGCGGCAGGTGGGGATCGCTCATGGAGAGCCTCGAACGTTGGCGAGCGCGGCCGCGAGGGCGGCCGCGCCCGGCCGGGAAACGAGCACGCGCCCGAAGCGCTTTGCGTCCGGATGGCGGGCGATGGCCTCGTGCGTGACCACCAGCGTCGTCGCCGACAGCTTCGACCGGCCTTCGGGACCGATCAATGCCACGAAGTTCTCGAGCGTCTCCGCGCTCAGCACGCCCACTACCTGCACCTCGCCCCGCGACCACGCCGCGAGCAGCGGTGCGGGGTCGGCCTCGGGCCGCGCGCGGCGGTAGCACTCGGCATACGCCACGTGCGCGCCCCTGGATTCGAGGACGCCCTTCAGGTGCTCGCGCCCACCTTCAGCCCGGAACACGATGATATTTCTCCCTTGGACCGACTGCAATTCGGCCCGCTCCAGCAACGCTTCGCTGTCGAAGCGCTCCGTAGGTGAGATAACGTCCGCCACGCCCGAGTTCCGCAGCGCGGCGGCGGTGGCCTCGCCGATGGCCGCGGCGCGCAGGCGCGAGGGCCATTCGAGGCCCCGGCGGCGCAATGCCGCGAAGCCCATCTCCACCGCGTTGGCGCTCACGAAGATCGCGAGGTCGCAAAGTGCCAGCCGGGCGAGCGCCGCGTCGAGCGCGGGGGATGGCTCGATCGCATGGATCTCGAGCGCCGGGAAGAGGAAGGTGCGCGCGCCAGCGGCCGTCAGCTCGCGCTCGATCTCCGCGGCTGCGCCCTCGGGGCGAGTGATCACCACGCCCAGGCCCGCGAGGGGACGCATGGCATTCATTGCCCGGAACGAACGAGCGCGTCGAGGATCTCGCGCCCGCCCTCCTTGAGAAGGCGCTCGCCCAGCGTGTGGCCGATGGCCGCCGCGTTCGGCACGAGCCCGGTGGCGTGGTCTCGCACCAGGCGTGAGCCGTCGGGCAGGCCGATGAAGGCCTCCAGACGCAGGGCCTCGCCATCGACGCGCGCGAGCGCCCCGACCGGAACCTCGCAGCTGCCCTCGACGACCAGGCCGAGCGCGCGCTCCGCGCGCCCCGCGGCTTCCGTGGCGGGATCGCGGAACATCGCGAGCAAGCGCGCCAGGTCCTCGCGGTCTTCGCGATGCTCGACCGCGAGAATCCCCTGGCCGATCGCGGGAATCGCCACGTCGTCGGGCAGGCAGTCGCGGATGCGCTCGGCGAGCCCCAGGCGCCGCAAGCCCGCGGCCGCGAGGATGATCGCGTCGAAGTCCCCGGCATCGAGCTTCGCGAGGCGCGTGTTCACGTTGCCGCGCAGCGCCTTGAAAGCCAGCCCCGGGAAAGCGCGCCGCAATTGGCACTCGCGCCGCAGGCTGGAAGTGCCCACCACCGCGCCCTCGGGAAGGGCTTCCAGAGAGGCGAATCGCGCCGACACGAAGGCGTCGCGCGGATCCTCGCGTGTGCCGAATGTCGTGAGCACGAAGCCCGGTGCCAGCTCCATCGGGACGTCCTTCATCGAATGCACCGCGATGTCGGCACGGCCCCCTGCGAGGGCCACTTCCAGCTCTTTGATGAACAGGCCCTTGCCGCCCACCTGCGACAGCGGTCGGTCGAGCACCTGGTCCCCGCGCGTCGTCATGGGAATCGTCTCGATGGGGATCCCGGGATGCCGGGACCGCAGCGCCGCGGCGACCATCTCGGTCTGGCGGAGGGCCAGGCGGCTTTCGCGCGTGGCGATGCGGATGAGCTTCGGGAGCAAGGTGCGTCGGGAGCGCAAGGTGTGCTGCGAGCCACGGAGGAGCCGAAGACTCTATCACGCAGGCTAAACTCGCCCCATGCTCGACTGGAGCGGGGACACGGGCCTCGCCGCACTCTTCGCCTCGGCGTTTCTCTCGGCGACGATCCTGCCCGGCAATTCGGAGATCGTCCTGTTCGCCGTGCTGAAGTCCTTCCCCGAACGCGTGGCGGCCGCCCTCGCCCTCGCCGTGGGGAAATTCGCCCGCTATCTCGTAGTGGCGCAGGCCGCGGCGCCGCTCTAGGCCGTGAGGATTCATGCTGCACTGCGGTAAAATTGGCACCGATGGCCGCTTTTCCGGTCCCATCCAAGGCACCGGACTCCGACGACCCCATGACCCGCCTGCGCGAAATCCCGTACAACTACACGTCGTTCTCCGACCGCGAGATCGCGATCCGCCTGCTCGGCGAGGACGCGTGGCAGGCGCTCACGGAGCTGCGCGGGCAGCGGCGCACCGGCCGTTCGGCGCGGATGCTCTACGAGGTGCTGGGCGACATCTGGGTGGTGCGGCGCAACCCCTACCTGCAGGACGATCTGCTCGACAGCCCGCGCCGCCTGGCCCTCCTGGTCGAGGCCATGCGCCATCGCCTCTCGGAGGTCGAGCAGCGCCGCGCCGGTGACGACTCCGATCCCGGGCGCAGCCTCAAGGTCGCGCAGCTGCTGAAGGCGGCCTCCGATGCAGTGGATGCGTTCGAACGCGAGTTCGACGAGACGCGCAGCCTGCGCCGGCGCACGCTGCGCAAGCTCTCCGCCATCACGCGCAAGGACAACGTCGCCTTCGACGGGCTGGCGCGCGTGTCCCACGTCACCGACGCGACCGACTGGCGCGTGGAATATCCCTTCGTGGTGGTGAACCCCGATACCGAAGAGGAGTGCCTGCCGCTGGTGCGCGCCCTCATCGAGCTGGGCTTCACCATCATCCCGCGCGGCGGCGGCACCGGCTACACGGGCGGCGCCATCCCGCTCGACCGCATGTCCGCGGTCATCAACACCGAGAAGCTCGACCTGCACGGCGGCGTCGAGGAGATGGCGCTTCCGGGTGTCGAGGGTCCGGTACCGGTGATCCGCTGTGGAGCCGGCGTCGTGACGCGCCGCGCGATGGAAGCCGCAGAAGCCGCGGGCCTGGTGTTCGCGGTCGACCCGACCTCGGCCGACGCATCGTGCATCGGCGGCAACGCCGCCATGAACGCCGGCGGCAAGAAGGCGGTGCTGTGGGGCACCGCGCTCGACAACCTCGCCTCGTGGCGGATGGTCACGCCGGACGCGCTGTGGATGGAGGTCGAGCGCGTGGGCCACAACCGCGGCAAGATCCACGACGCGCCCGTCGCGCGCTTCCGCATCACGCGGCGCAAGCCCGACGGCAAGACGGTCGTGAGCCAGGAAACGCTGGAGGTTTCCGGGGCCGGGTTCCGCAAGGCGGGCCTGGGCAAGGACGTCACCGACAAGTTCCTCGCCGGCCTGCCCGGGGTGCAGAAGGAGGGCACCGACGGGATCGTCACCTCCGCCACCTTCATCCTGCACCGCATGCCGAAGTTCACGCGCACCGTGTGCCTGGAGTTTTTCGGCGACGTGAAGCGCGCGGTGCCTTCCATCGTCGAGATCAAGAGCTACATCGACGCGCACCCCGCCGCCATCCTCGCGGGCCTGGAGCACCTGGACGAGCGCTACGTGAAGGCGGTGGGCTACGCCACCAAGGCCAAGAGCCGCGGCCGCCCGCGAATGGTGCTGATCGGCGACATCGTCGGCGACGACGACAACGCGGTCGGGGAGGCCGCCTCGCACGTCGTGCGCATCGCCAACGCGCGAGACGGCGAAGGGTTTGTCGCCACGACTCCAGAGGCACGCAAGCGCTTTTGGCTCGACCGCGCGCGCACCGCGGCCATCGCCAAGCATACGAACGCCTTCAAGATCAACGAGGACGTGGTGATCCCGCTCGAGCGCTTGGGCGAGTACACCGAGGGCATCGAACGCATCAACATCGAGCTCTCGATCGCCAACAAGCTCGAGCTTCTGGATGCCCTCGAGGCCTTCTTCTCGGGCGAGCTGCCGGTGCAGGAGAGCGAGGACAAGACCGACCAGGAGGGCCTGTTCGCCGACCGCCCGGCACAGGCGCTGGAGCTGATCGCCTACACGCGCAAGCGCTGGCGGTACTTGCTCGCGAACCTCGACCGGCTGGGCGGGGAGATCCGCACCGACCTCGAGCCGCTCGGACTGGGCCACCTCGCCGCGCAGCGCCCCGAGGACGAGACGCTGTTCTCCATGGTCCAGACGCACGCCATTCGCGTGTCCTGGAAGCGCGAGGTGCTGGAGCCGCTGCGCGGGATCTTCGACGGCCGCGCCTTCACGCCGGTGCTCGCGCGAGCGCAGGCGATCCACGCCGAAGTCCTGCGCGGCCGCGTCTTCGTGGCGCTCCACATGCATGCGGGCGACGGCAACGTGCACACCAACATCCCGGTGAACTCCGACGACTACGAGATGCTGCAGGCGGCCAACCGGGCGGTGGAGCGCATCATGGCGTTCGCGCGCAGCCTGGGCGGGGTCATCTCGGGCGAGCACGGCATCGGCATCACCAAGATCGACTTCCTCACGCCCGAGGAGATCGCGCCCTTCGCGGCCTACAAGGCCAGGGTGGATCCCGACGGCCACTTCAACCGCGGCAAGCTGTTGCCGGGCGCCAACCTGTGCATCGCGTATACGGCGTCCTTGGCGCTGATGGGGCACGAGTCCCTGATTCTCGAGCGCAGCGACGTGGGCGCCATCGCCGACTCGGTGAAGGACTGCCTGCGCTGCGGGAAGTGCAAGCCGGTGTGCTCGACGCACGTGCCGCGAGCGAACCTGCTCTACAGCCCGCGCAACAAGATTCTCGGCGTGGGTCTGCTCACCGAAGCCTTCCTCTACGAGGAGCAGACGCGGCGCGGGGTCTCCATCCGCCACTTCGACGAGTACGGCGACGTGGCCGACCACTGCACCGTGTGCCACAAGTG
>JBKJYC010000507.1:0-2875 GCA_046715885.1 Usitatibacter sp. | reverse complement strand
TGTCGAAAGTCGCTTGCTTCTGCAGCCGCTGCGTCTGCTTGTCCACGCTGCGCGCCACCACCACCGCGATCGCCAGACCCAGCAGCGTCGCCAGGCCGCCGAACAGAAGCATCAGCAACCGAGCGTTTTCATAGGATTGCGTCATCTCGCGGACGGCACTGTCGGTTTCGAGCTTCTGCAACGCGATCAGCTCGTCGATCCTCGCGGCAACTTCCTTTTGCAGCGGAACGATGCGTGTGGCGATCAGTAACCGCGCCTCGGCGCGGTTGCCTTCAACGGCCGTTTCTATCGCCCGCGCCAGGATCGGCTGGGTCCTGGCTATGACTTCCCGTATCCGGGCAAGGCTCCTCTCCTCCACCGCGTCCAGGCTCTCCGCGTTGTCCGGACTCATTTGCATCAGCTTGTCGCGCGCGCTCGAGAAATCCGAACCTCGCTCGTAGAAACGCAGCAGCTCGTCTTGCTGATCGAACGGGTCGGACAGCGAGGCGATCGAGTGCATGAGGATGGCCCGGTCGCGCGCGGCATTCTTCATGTCGTTCGCGAGCGAGATCTTGACGTTGTTCTTGTAGACGACGCGCTCCACGTGCTGATTGATCGAGGCCATTCGAGCAAGCCCGATCGCGATCGCGCCTGCCACGAGAAGCAACATCGCGCCGAAGCCGGCCTTGAGCCCGGTGCTGAAGGACAGGTTGGTCCCGAAGGGCCACTTGGGCTCTTTTGCATTCACCGTCGCGTTCCCCTGGAGCGGCTCCGGGCTTCTCTCCAGCCTCGACCGGCGACTCGAGCGGTATCGGGAACCGCGATCCCGGCGAGAAGCGCTGCCAGGCAAAGTAACGGCGACCGTATTGGGACGGACCCGCGCTCCGCGGTCGGCATGGAGAACCTTTGGCAATGGCCAACGAAGACGAAAGGATACGCGAACCGGCTTGCGCTCCTTCAGTTCGCGTTCGACGCGGCGAACGCGAGCGCCCGGTCAACACGCTGGCGTTCGCAGACATCACGCCGGCCGCGGGAAGCGGCTATCTGAACGACTCGACCTCGGCTTCCTGGAAGGCGAAGTTGGCGTTGCGCCGTGCGAGATCCTCGTAGTTGGCGAGGCGAGCGAATCGGGACTGATCCAGGCGGTTGACGGCCTCGAGCATGCCAACGCCTTCTTCGAGCATCTTCTTCATGTGATCGCGCAACATGACAAGGTAGGCACGGGTGGAGAACTGGAACGTCTCCAGCTTTCCGGGGCGCCCGTGCCCGGGCACGAACGTCGCGTCGCCGAAGCGGCGCAGCTCGTCGAACACCTGGATCCAGGACTGCAGGTTACCGCCCTCGATCACCGCCGGCAGCCGCCCACCGTAGAGCACGTCGCCGGCATAGACGACGTTGTCCTGCACGACGTGGATCGCAAGCGGCCCAGGCGTGTGCGCCGCTGCGAGTGGATGCAGCCTGAGCGTCACGCCGCCCAGCTCGAGCACGGTCTCCTGGTCGATCGGACGGTCCGGGGCACGCGGCGGACGCACGCTGCCGCGCGGCAGCCTGAGCGCGGCTTCGACCCCCTGCGCGAACATTCCGCCCATCTCCGCCATGCGCCGCGCTTCGGGCGCGCTGGCGACGTGCGCCGCGCCGCGGCGGCGAAACACTTCGGCGCCGAGGTAGCGATCGGGCTGCGAGTTGGTGCTGATCGCGTACTTCACCGGCAAGGAGGTGATGCGTGCGATGTGCCCGAGCATTTCCTCGGCCATCGGTTCGGTGTAGCCCGCCTCGAGCACCGCGACGGCGTCACCGCCCACCACGAAGGCGAGGTTCATGCGAAAGCCGCGGTTCTCCGGGTTCGGCCCGCCGTGCGGTCCGAGCCAGGCATAGACATGCTCGGACACGCGGGTGGGCGCCGGCAGGATCGGGGCGTCCGGCGCAGCAAGGCACGCCCAAGCCTGCATCGCGGCTACGAGGAGAGTCAGAGTACGGGCGACGTGCAACATGAAGGTTCTACCGATCGCGGTCGAGGTCAGGGTTGCGGTGTTTCTGGGATGCTAGGTCGCCGGAACGTCCTTGTCTACTGAACAGTTCCTGAAGAAACTGTAATCAGGATAGGGGACGGCCGGGCCGCGTCCTTCCTGAATTCTTCTTCAGGCAAACGTCAGTAGCTTCCTCCCACGCTCGCCGCTAGCCTTCATCGAGTGCGACCGCCAGATCCGAAGATTTCATCCCGAAGGACTCCCATGACGCGCTTGATTCCGATCTCCTGCGCCATCGCCGCGATGCTCCCCGCGTTTGCCGCTGACGACCCTTCCGAGCGCGCAGGGGATCACAGGCCCCAAGCCGCGCCCGTAGCGACGCACGAGCCCGCGCTGAAGGACGCGCGTGTCGCGGTCGATTTCCCTCAGGACATCAAGCAGGCGATGCTCGAGCGCATGCGCCGCAATCTTTCGGACATCCATCGAATCCAGCAGGCGCTCGCCGCCGCGGACTTCGACCGCGCGGTGGACGTGGCGGAGAACAGCCTGGGCCTGAGCTCTCTCGGGCCGCACAACGCACGCCAGTCTCCGTACATGCCCGAAGCGATGCGACACATGGGAATGCAGATGCATAGTGCGAGCAGCCGCTTCGCCGTTGCCGCGCAGGAGGGAGACCTCCCCAAGGCGCTCGACCGGCTCTCGGAGGTGACGGGGCTCTGCGTGGCCTGCCATGCCACTTACCGGGCCAAGTAGGCGCCGCGCTCAGCCGCACGGCAGCACGATTCGAAAGCAGCTACCGCCGCCGGGCTCGCTTTCAAGCTCGATGCGCCCGCCGTTTGACTCCACCGCCCAGCGCGCGAACGCGAGCCCCAGGCCGAAACCCCTGTCTCTTATACACAACACCCAGACCACGAGAAAACCGCTCATAT
>JBKJYC010000506.1:0-2762 GCA_046715885.1 Usitatibacter sp. | reverse complement strand
AATACGGAATAGGATCTCGCTCAGTGTCTCGTGGGGTCGGAGTTGTTTATAAGAGACAGCCACACCACGCTCCCAGTACGCCATGGGCTCGTCCGGGGCGATCGCGATTGCCTGCTCAACCGCCAGGCGCGCGTGGGGCACGCGTCCGAGTTTCAGCAGGATCTGCGCGCGAAGAACGTGAAACGCTCCGTGCTTCGCAAAGCGCGCAGTCGCGTGCTCGACCTGGTTGAGCGCCTCGAGCGCATCGCCCCGTCGCAGGGGCTCGACCACCGCGTGAAGCTGCGCCCGCTTCTCTTGCGCGAACGGATCGAAAGGATGCGCGGCAGCCGCCAAGCTCGCAGCGAACAGAAGTGCGCCGAACCATCCCCGGGCCCTCACTCGAGACGCCTGGTCGTGAAGCGGCCACCTCTCGCAAGCATCCCCGCGTAGCGAAAGACTTTGTCCCGATCGAGATCGAACTCGTTCCTGCCCGATTCGGTCCAGTAGCGCCGCAGGTCGATATTGTCGGCAAGAATGCGGCCCTGCGGATCGGTAATCCGGTTGTCGAGCGTCGGCGCGACGACCTTCTTGTCTTCGATGTAGGCGATGACTTCGAGCGGGCCGGGTTTCGCGGTCACGGTTTTGGCGATGACGCGCGCGTCGTTGTTGACCGCCGCGTTCAACCCGGCCACCGAATAGACCCGGCTCCGGTCGAGCGGTTGGCCGCCCACGTTGATGGACTGGACGCGGTGGGGAAAGGGCTTCTGGAGATCCACCCGGACCTCCAGGCCGGAATAGCGCAGCATGTCCCCGCCCACCTGCTCGAACGGATCGGTCGCCTGCACGTTGTGTACTGACTCCTCGACGATGTTCCACAGATCCTTGCCTCCGATCGTGAGCAGCTGCACCGGTGCTTCCGAGGGAATGAGGTTGTACACGTCCTCCACCGTGACTGGACCGGGCAGGGTGTTGCCGCCGAAACGCCAGGATGCCGAGACGGTCACGTCGGTCTTGAAGCGACTGCGAATCGCGTCGGTGATCAGGTTGTCGCCGGTGTTCTGCCAGTTCGCCAGGCGGTAGAGCAGGGTCTCGGTGCGGCCGATGACCCGCTCCAGTTCCTGCTTGTACGGCGCGCGGTAAGCCTCGATCATGGCCGCGATCTGCGGATCGGCCTTCAGGTCCTTGGCGCGCACCGGAAACAGGGTCTGCTCGTAAGCGACCACGCGCCGGTCCCGCACTTTGAGATCGAGTTGGCCCAGCATCTTGCCTTGCGAGCCCGACTGGACGATCAGCACCTCGCGCCCGCTCTTCTCGTTGTAGACGAGCGTCGGCTTGTACAGGACATCGTGCGTGTGCGCCCCCACGATCACGTCGATTCCCTCCACAAGCGCGGCGTACTTCTCGTCCGCCGGCCAGCCCATGTGCGAGAGCACGACCACGAGATCGACCTTCTCCACGCCGCGCAGGTGCTCGATGTCCGCGCGGACCTCCTTCTCGCGCAAGCCGAACGACCAGCCCTGCACGTTGGCCGGCGCGACCGCCCGGAGGTTCCAATGATAGGTCATGCCGAGGATGCCGACCCTGAGATCGCCGACCTTCCGGACGATGTAGGGATGCAGGTTCTGCAGCTTGACCCGGTCTTCGAATTCGGTGTCGTAGAAGTTGGCCGCGAGGATCGGAAACTTCGCGTCGCGGATCAATCCTGCGAGGACGTTTTGCGGATACGCGAACTCCACGTTCCCGGGGGTCATCGCGTCGTTGCCGATCGCGTTCATCAGCTCCAGCATCGGCCGCCCGTTGAGGCGCAAGGGCACGATCGTTCCGTGCCAGGTGTCGCCGCTGTCGACCAGCAGCGACTTTCCCGGCAGCCCGGCGCGCTGGCGCTTCACGAGCGTCGCAATGTAGGCCATGCCCCCCAGCCGGCCCTCCCGGGGGGCGCGCTCGACATAGGCGTCGTCGCCCTCTTCGCGATGATAGTTGGGCGACAGGTAACCGTGTGTGTCGTTCGTCCAGAGGATGCGAAGGTCCGGATCGCTCAGCTTCTCCGCGCGATCCCAGCCGGCGAGAAGCAGCATCGCCGCAGCGAACAGCAGAGCTCCAAGGAGTGGCGCACGCACGTCTCAGTCTTCCGCGTCGAGCGTGAAGTCGTCGAACGTGCTGATCGCGTCGGCCTTGGTCCAGACGCCGACGCCACCCGCGGCGGTGAAGGTGCCGTCGGTCGTTTCGAGCAGCTTTTTGCCGTTCAGCCAGGCCTCGATGCGCGCTCCGCGATGCGCGACCTTCAAGGTGTACCATTCGCCGCTGCCGACCGCGAGATCGGGCGCATCGGCGAGCATCCGGCGCGCCCCTCGTTTCACATAGTAGAGCCGCAAGTTGCGCTCCAGCGGGTTGTAGCGGGCCACGTAGTAGTTGTCCGCATCTTGCGCGCGCCAGATGAGCCCGCCGCCGCGATCGATTTCCCCTCGGTCCGCGCGGACACTGACTTCGAGACTGCCATTGCGGAACCTTGCCGCAGGGAGCCAGAAAAGATTGAAGCTTCCCTGCGTGGCCCTGTCGACAGGCTCGATGGCGAGCGCGTTGGGCGCGCTCGGGGCGTGCGGGTCACGCGCAACGCGCCAAGTGGCCGCTTTCCCGCCGGTGGCTGCGGCCCGCCATCCGGCGGGTGGATTCTCGTCGCTGTCGAACGCCCACCGCTGGGCGCTCGGGGGTGCGGCGGCGACCGCCGCGATGGCGGCCGCACTGAACGCGCTCGCCCAACGGATCGGCTTTCTCATCGCTTCTCC
>JBKJYC010000505.1:0-6400 GCA_046715885.1 Usitatibacter sp. | reverse complement strand
CGCGCCCGCCATCGCGCACGAGAGCGTCTCGCAAACGCGCACGGTCACCTTCGCCGGCGCGGCTTAGCCTTCCTTCACGATGTCGAAGTGGTGATAGAAGCTCGCGACCTCGTAGACCTCGGCCATGGAGAGCTTCATAGCCTCGGCGAGCGCGGCGAGATGCGCCGCCGACAGGTGGCCGAAGCGGTCCTGCACGCGATGCAGGTTCTCGATCAGGTATTCGGGCTGCGCGGGCGCGCCCTGCAGGAGCTGCGCTACCTCTTCGCGCGCGACGGGGTCGACCGCACGCCCCTTCGGAATGGGGCGCGCACGGCGGATCTTGCTGGGCGGTATGAGAATCCGGTCATTCATGTCGACATAAGACTACCGAAACGGGGTCGCCATTGCGCTTGACCCCCGTCAACTGCAAGTAGCGGACATTCCCGAGTGCTGGGCACACACAAAGATCGAACGCGCAACCCTTTGATATTCCGGGTTCATCCCCGGCGCATTTGCCACGCTGATCGGCAGGGGCCGGTTCATCCCCGCACGCGCGGGGAACACAAACTGGGAGCCGCGTCGCCGTTGTTCACCGTCGGTTCATCCCCGCATGCGCGGGGAACACGACTCCACGGCCCAGGTAGCGATCGCGATGGCCGGTTCATCCCAGCGTGCGCGGGGAACACAACCTCCTCGGTAAAGCGGGCTTTGATCTGGACGGTTCATCCCCGTGCCATTCATTCGCGCCCTTACGCCATTCGGTTCATCCCCGCGCGCGCGGGGAACACTACACAATGCCCTGGAGGCCTTGGAGTGACCGCGGTTCATCCCCGCGCGCGCGGGGAACACGGTTACGGACGCCTTCGTTGGGATTGCTGTTCGTATTCAGCAATCCGTCCTTTCGGAATCAATGGCATCGTCGCATGTTCGGTCATGCGTGCGCTCAAGACTTTCTCGATGAAATGGTTTGTACACATCTCGAGGCTCATGGCGTGAGCCACGCGCTCCAAGCTATGGATTGTCCTGTTTCATTTTCTGTTGAGAATCTGCACGGGCCCGTGTCAAAGTCGCCCGTGAGCAATCAGTTTCTAAACGGTAGCCCGGTTTCCGGCAAAGATCCGTGGCGCGCGGGTTGCTTACCGACGAGGACGTCTTCTACGCCGTGTCTTGACTGTATTCCCGAACACGAAAATTCTGCTTGCCGCGCTACTCACGCGCGGTCTGTGCGCTGACCTGCTGCGGTGGGTCATGATGCCGAGGTCGGCGTGCCTGTCCTTGCCGAGTTGAGGCGAAACCTGGTGGCGAAACTGCGCGTCCCAGCCGCCCGCGTGGACGAGACGATCGCCTTTCTCACGGAGCTGGAATGCATCCCGGCCACCGTGAAAACGACCGCACGTCCCCCCGAACGCCTGCTCCAGATGGATGAGCCCGCATTGGCGCGGACAGTAGCACCAGTGCTGGAAAGCGGAGAGGGGGAGCGGGTCGAGAACTTCCATCGGGCGCCTTGTCGCCCCCACCTATCGGCCCGCATCACGCTAGACTACGAGTACATCGAGTAATGGAGATTCCCATGTCCAGGGTCGTCGAAGATCTGAAAGCCCAAGCCCTGAAACTGAGCCCGCCCGATCGTGACGAGCTTGTGCGCGCCCTGATCGCCAGCGTCGATGGCGAGCCGGACGGCACGCCCGAGGAGGTCGCGAAGGCCTGGGACGAGGAGATCGCGCGTCGGGTGACCGAGCTCGAAGCGGGAAGAACGGTGGGGATTCCGGCTGAGCAGGTATTCGCAGAGATCAGGACCATGATCGCCGGCCACGGCAAGCGGTGAAGGCGGAGTTCGAGCCCGCGGCGCGAGACGAGCTCCTGGCATCCGCTCGCTGGTACCTCACCGAAGCGGGATCGGCCCAAGCCAGTGCGTTCGAAACGGAAGTCACTCGAGTCATCGCTCTGCTCCTCAGGCTCCCTGAACTTGGCGCACCTGGCCCCCGCAATACTCGCTCGATCACGCTGCGGCGCTATCCCTACAATCATTCAACCCAATTGAACCATCTGAATTGACCGTCAATGAGCGATGCACCTTCGCTGATGAGTATTGCCCAGCCTTGCTCTTGTGCTTCCACCAGATCACCTTGAACGATCGTGAAGTTTCATTGCAGTCGCTCGATCCTCTGCATGAAGTTCCGCTTCGCCTTGTGCTTCACGCGCAACGCCTCCAACCATGCGGCGAACTCCTCCCCCTGCTCCCCGCGCGCCATTAGCCCCTTGATCCTTCCAGCGAGCTCGGCGGCTTCGTCATACGCCTGATTATTCTTCCGCTCGACAATGGCGTCGATGGAGTCCCGGTAGATGGCGGCGGCGTCCAACGGGTGGTCCTTCTCGCGGGCGCGGGCTAGCTGCATCCATGCGTGCCGGTTGCATCCTCCTGATTTCGCCTCGGCGAGGGCGGCATCGCTATCACCCTCGTGCAGGAAGATCTCCACGAGCAGCGTACTTCCGCCTGCGCTTCGATGCCATGTGCCGCGTGTGCGATCGGGGCGCTGAAGCTCGGAGCGCACGTGGTCGAGGGCCTTCTCGCGCCAGATCTTCCAGGATCGCGCGCGGCCGGCGCACTTTTCGAGGCGCTTGTACGCGCCCAAGTCCGTATGGCGAGTGAAGTCCTCCCATGCGATGCGGATCGCGTCCTCGTGGCGCTTCGCCCGGTGGTACGCAGCGACAAGGAAGTCAACGAGGGGAACATTGATCTCGTCCGGAAACGCGCCGCGCCCGCGCTCGGCCCAGGCCAGTGCTTCGTCGTGCCGGCGGGCCTTGGCGAGAGCCTCCGCGATTGCCATGAAAGCATGAGAGTGGGACAGGTCGCGGCTCTTCACGGCGATCAGGGCGTCGAGGTCGCCGTCGCGCCGGGCAAGCGCCTCCATGATTCCGGTGACGAGGTGATGCTCCGTCCCGGACTCGCGCCGCGCGCCCGGTTGGCGCGCCGGGACTTTCTCCCATGCCGCTTCGGCGAGTGCGCGAAAGCGGGCAAGCCCTTTCTCTTGGAGGACCGAGGCCCAGTTGCCGAGCTCGAAAAAGCCCCATTGATCGATCATCATCAGCTCGAAGAGGCTCTCGGCGAGCGCTTCGGGATCCGTATTCGCCGCGCGGCAGGCTTCGAGGTGCAGCGCCGCGATCCGGTGGAGCGTCTCGCCGAAGCCGCCGTCGGAATCGTCGCTTTCCTCGTAGGCGGCGATCCCGAGCCGCAGCGCATAGTCGGCCAGTGCGGCGGCCTCCGCGGCGCGCCGATTCTCGAGGAGGCCGCGCAGGAGATCCTCCACGCCGTTGGCGCGCTCGACGAAAGCCGCCATGCCGTGATAGTCCACGAAGCCGCCTGTGGCGAACGACTTGCGCACCGCGTCCTTCAGCGCCTTCAGGTTCGACGGTGGGCGGCAGCGCATCGCCTCGGCCTGCAGGCGCGAGCGCAAAAGGGAATCGTTCGCCGCCTGTTCCACGAGTAAGTCCACGAGCGTCTCCTTGCTCCCGGCTTCGAGATGGGCGCGCACATCGGCGAGATCGTCGCCGCCCTCCCCCCGCGCGAGCCAGGCAAGCCCTGTGGCCACCGCATGCTTGCAGAACTCACCCTCCTGCCCCACCGGGCAGGTGCAGGAGAACGCCAGCCGGCCGCGCCCGGAACGCAGCTCCACCCGATACTCGTCGCTGCCGAGCACCCGGGCCTTGATCGCGCCGCGCGTTTGCAGGAGGTCGGCCACGGCGCCGCCCTCGAAGTATCCGGCACCCCGCGCGAACGATTTCTCGCCCGCGAGCTTCGCCAGCGAGGTCACGGTGATCAGCTTGTGGAACGGATCGCGCACCTGCAGTCCCCTTGCGTGGCCAAACGATCCTTGTACGCGGGCCCAGGCTCATGGCGTGAGCCACACTCGAAGCGGTCTGGATTCGCCATTTCGAGGCTGTCGAGGAATGCCATGTCATTCCCGCTTCAGCAACTCCGGATACGTCCGCGCCAGTTCATCGCGCACGAGCTCGTCGAGTCTCACCACCTGGTCCAGGAGCTGTTCCACGTCTCGAGCGGAGAAGATCACAAGCCCGTCGTATTCGAGCGTGTTCCTTTTCTTGTGCGCCTTGCTCAACGGCAGCCAAAGATCGGTCGGAGCGTCGGCGGTATGCGGCAGGGCCTGGAAGACGATGAAGCGATGCCCGGCGCTCTGGGATGGTCGATAGCCCCGCGCCCTCATTGCGGCCAGAGCGAGCGAATGCCCCGCCTGGTAGACAATCGAGAACCGTGTGATCTCCGAGTTTTCCTTCCGGCGAGCGTCTCTCAACAGCTGGGAGGCGCTGGCAAGCAGCCCCTGGACCTCCTTCGGGGAAGTCGGCTCCTCCTTCAGTTGGCCCGCCTCAGCGAGCTTTCGCAGGTTTTCGGACGAGGCGCTGGAGGCCATGGTTGCCGCCGATCACGAAGACGACCGGCTTCGACAGGACTGCATCGAGGAAATGGTTTTCCGATCGCGATTTCTCTCGAAACTCCCTTTTCGAGTAGATCGTGGGAGAGATGGAGCGCGAAAGCCGACGCTCCGCCTGCAGCAACTCCATGGAGAAGTCCGAAACGGACAGATTCCCGACCACCAGAAGGTCGATGTCGCTTCTCGCCGTCTGCTCACCCCGCGCCACGGAGCCGTACACGAATGCCAACTCGATGCGATCCTCGTGCGGAGCGAGCATCGCCCGAAGCACTTCGGCGAGTCCGAAGGTCTTCGTGACCAGCCCTTTCAATTCCTCGAAAACGGGACAGTCGGTGTTGGCGCGGTAGTAGACCTGGCGCCCATCCTGCTCCCGGTGAAGGATGCCCGCTTCTGTCAACGCGCTCAGATCCCGCGTTAGCGTGCTTGCGGGAACTCCGGCGCCGCGCGCGATCTCGCGGACAAAGAAGCTGCGATCGGGACTGCCGAGAAGCTGGGACAGGATCGCCCGCTTGCCCTTGCCGAAGAGGACGGTCGCCAGCCGATCGGGAGGAGAAGAATGCATTTTGCGTACAAGTGTACGCGAAACGCGTACAAAACTCCTACAAGACGGACTTCAGCAGCTCGCCCATCTTCGCGGGATTGCGGGTCACCTTGATCCCGCATTCCTCCATCACGGCGAGCTTTTCCTGCGCCGTGCCCTTGCCGCCGGAGATGATGGCGCCGGCGTGGCCCATGCGCTTGCCCGGGGGCGCCGTGACCCCGGCGATGAAGCCCACCACCGGCTTCTTCATGTTCGCCTTGACCCACTGCGCGGCGGTCTCCTCGTCGGTGCCGCCGATCTCGCCGATCATGATGACGGCATCGGTCCCGGGATCGTCGTTGAACAGCTTCAGCACGTCGATGTGCTTCAGGCCGTTCACCGGGTCGCCGCCGGTGCCCACCGCCGAGGACTGCCCGAGGCCCAGCGCCGTGAGCTGGCCCACCGCTTCGTAAGTGAGCGTCCCGGAGCGCGATACCACGCCGATGCGGCCCTTGCGGCAGATGTGTCACGGCATGATGCCGATCTTGATCTCGTCGGGCGTGATGAGGCCCGGGCAGTTGGGGCCGAGCAGCAGCGTCTTCTTCCCCTGCATCTTGTAGCGCGTCTTGATCATGTCGCGCACCGGGATGCCCTCGGTGATGCAGATCACGAAGTCGAGGCCCGCCTCCACCGCCTCGTCGATCGCGGCGGCGGCATAAGGCGGCGGCACGTAGATCACCGAGACGGTAGCGCCAGTGGCGCCTTTCGCGTCCGCGACGGAGTTGAAGATCGGTATGCCCTCGAAATCCTGCCCACCCTTGCCGGGCGTCACGCCCGCCACGAAGCAGTTCTTCCCGTTGGCGTACTCGCGGCACATCTTCGTGTGGAACTGGCCCGTCTTGCCCGTGATGCCCTGCGTAATGACCTTGGTGTCCTTGTTGACGAGGATCGACATGGCTACTTCTTTCCCTGTTTGTCTGTTGCCGGCGCTTCGCGACCACGTGCAGCGGCGACGGCCCTTTCGGCCGCGTCGCCCAAGTTGGAGGCGGAGATGATGGGCAGGCCCGACTCCGCGAGGATCTTCTTGCCGAGCTCGACGTTGGTGCCCTCGAGGCGGACCACGAGGGGCACGTTGAGCGAGACCTGGCGCGCGGCCTGCACGACGCCGTTGGCGATGGTGTCGCACTTCATGATGCCGCCGAAGATGTTCACCAGGATCGCCTTCAGCCCGGGGTTCTTCAGCATGATCTTGAAGGCCTCGGTCACCTTCTCTGCCGTGGCGCCGCCGCCCACGTCGAGGAAATTGGCGGGGTTGCCGCCGTAGAGCTTGATGGTGTCCATGGTCGCCATGGCGAGGCCGGCGCCATTCACCAGGCAGCCGATGTCGCCGTCGAGCTGGATGTAGGTGAGGTCGAACTTGGAGGCTTCGACCTCCGCCGGATCTTCCTCATCC
>JBKJYC010000504.1:0-4500 GCA_046715885.1 Usitatibacter sp. | reverse complement strand
ACGTCGAAGACCGCGCCGAGCTGCAGTCCGCGCTCTCATACCCGGAGGGCACGGTCGGCGCACTGATGGATTTCGAGGTGGTCAGCATCCGCGACGACGTCACCGTGGAGGTAGCGCTGCGCTACTTGCGCCGCTACGACGAGCTGCCGGGCCAGACCGACGCCATCTTCATCGTCGATCGCGAGGATCACCTCCAGGGCGTCCTGCCGCTGAAGAAGCTCCTCGTCACCGATCCCGACGTGGAGGTCGCCACGCTCTTCGACCGCGAGGTGGTCTCGTTCACGGCGGACCGCGACGCGCAGGACGCGGCGCAGGCGTTCGAGCGCTACGACCTCGTCAACGCCCCGGTCGTCGACGGCCAGGGAAAGGTGATCGGGCGCGTGCCGGTGGACGCGGTGCTCGACTTCGTGCGCGAGCGCCAGGAGCAGCAGGAGCTGGGGAAGGTGGGCCTGCGCGAAGAGGAGGACCTGTTCTCGACGGTGCTGCAGTCGGTGAAGAACCGCGGGCCGTGGCTGGCGCTCAACCTGTGCACGGCCTTCGTCGCTTCGCGCGTCGTCGGCGCGTTCGAGGGCTCCATCGAGAAGCTGGCTGCGCTGGCGGCGCTCATGCCGATCGTGGCGGGAATCGGCGGCAACTCCGGCAACCAGACCACGACGCTGATCGTGCGCGCCCTGGCGCTTGGCCAGGTGAGCCCGGCCAACGCGCGCCGCCTGCTGCTGCGCGAGCTGGGCGTGGCCACGACCAACGGCGTGATCTGGGGCGGCGTGCTCGGCATCGTGGCGTTCCTGCTCTATCGCAACGTGGCGCTGGGCGGGGTCATGGCGCTCGCCATGCTCCTGAACCTCGTGGTCGCCTCGGTCGCCGGCATCTTCATCCCGCTCACCATGGAGCGCTTCGGCCGCGACCCGGCCGTGGGCTCGAGCGTCTTCCTCACGTTCATCACCGACAGCATGGGCTTCTTCATCTTCCTGGGCCTGGCCACGCTGTTTCTTTTCTGACCGGGGATGGCGCGGCTCTTCTTCGCGCTGTGGCCGCCGCAAGCGGTGCGCGATGAGCTCGCGGGCGTCGCCGCCGCCGTCGTGGCGCGCTCGGGAGGGCGGGCGGTTCCGGCGTCGAAGGTCCATCTCACGCTCGCTTTCCTCGGGGATACCCCGGAGGACCGGATCGCGCTCGCGATGGACGCCGCGGATGACGTGCGCGGCAACGCCTTCGACGTCTGCCTTGATCGCCTCGGATCGTTCCCCCGTGCCGGGGTCGCCTGGGCCGGCATGTCGCAACCGCCCGCGGCGCTGCTCGAGCTGGCCGCGGGGCTTTCCGAACCGCTACGCCGCCGCGGCTTTGTCCTCGACGAGCGTCCTTTCGCCGCCCACGTGACGCTCGCGCGCCGCATCGAGCGTACCGTGGGACCCGATCCCATGCGACCCGTGTCCTGGGAAGCGCGGGAGCTCGCCCTGGTCGAGTCCGACCGGCGAACGGGAGAGTACGGGATCCGGGGAGTTTGGGAACTGGGAGCCCGCTAGCGAGGCGCTACCCGACCGGGTGAAGCTCCCGCTTTCGCGGGGGGTCGGTTAGCGCCTCGTATCCGGGCCAAGGCGACTCGCTTCGGGACGGATCCCTCAGCTCATCGGCTTGATCAGCGGCGTGATGACCGGGGTGACCGCCGGAGCCATCATCGGCTTCATCGGAGCCGCCGCCTTCTTCACGGCCGGCCTTCTCGCCGCTGTTCTCTTGGCTGGCTTCTTTTTCTTCCCAGCTTTCTTCTTGGCCTTCTTGGACTTCTTGGCTGCCTTCTTCTTTGCGGGTTTCCGCTTCTTCGCAGCTTTCTTCTTTGCAGCTTTCTTCTTGGTTGACTTCCGCTTGGTACTGCGCTTCTTCGCTTTTTTGGCTTTTTTCGCGGTTTTCTTCTTCGCAGCTTTTTTCTTCGTTGCCATGGTCAAACTCCTTTATCAATGTTGGACCGAATGCGGCCGGCGCCGAAGGCCCCGTACCGCCCTACCAAGCGTTCGGATTCGCATCGAACGAGAAGCCTGGTGGCTCTGGATCCCTACACGCGCGCTTCGTTGAGGCCTTCGGCACGCGCACCAGCTTGGTGAAACTGATTCTAGATGCCTCGCGCGTGTCAAGCGTGACGATTTGAACAGACTCGCGCCATTTTGGTATCGGGTCGATACCAGTTGGGGCTACGTCGCACGATCGAGCGTGCGTTCGCCCGCGAACAGCGACGCGACGCTTTCGCGCGTGCGGATCTCGAGCGCGCGGTCGCCGTCGACGAGCACTTCCGGAGGGCGCGGGCGGGAGTTGTAGTTCGATGCCATCGCCATCGCGTAGGCCCCGGCCGAGAGGATGGCGAGCAGCTCGCCCGCCTCGATGGCGAGCCTGCGCCCGGTGCCCAGAACGTCGGCGGACTCGCACACAGGGCCCACCACGTCGTAGGTTTCGGGGCGGCGCTCGCCGCTGGAAGACACGGGGACGATGTCGTGCCACGCCTCGTAGAGCGCGGGCCGGATCAGCTCGCTCATCGAGGCGTCCACCACCGCGAAGCGCCGCGCCTTGTCGAGCTTGAGGTACTCGACGCGCGTGAGGAGCAAGCCCGCGTTGCCGACGATGTAGCGTCCCGGCTCCAGCAGGACCTGCAAACCGCTTCCCGACATCCGTCGCGCGAGGGTGGCGGCGTACGCGCGCACGTCGATGGGCTGCTCGTCGTGGTAGCGGATGCCGAAGCCGCCGCCGAAGTCCACGTGCTCGAGCCGGATGCCGGCGCCCTGCACCGCACCGGCCAGCTCCAGCACCCGGTCGACCGCATGGTCCAGGGGCGCGGTTTCGAGGATCTGGGAGCCGATGTGGCAATCGATGCCGGTCACGCGCAGGTTCGGCAGCCGCGCTGCGCGGCGATAGACCTCCAGCGCCCTTCCATACGGAATGCCGAACTTGTTGCCGGCCAGGCCGGTGGAAATATAGGGATGGGTCTTCGCGTCGACGTCGGGATTCACGCGCAGCGACACCGCCGCCTTGGTACCCATGGCCCCGGCCAGGGCGTTGAGGCGCTCCAGCTCCGGCTCGCTCTCCACGTTGAAGCAACGGATGCGCTCGCCCAGCGCCGCGCGCATCTCGGCCTCCGACTTGCCGACCCCGGAGAAGAGGATGCGCGACGCCTCGCCCCCCGCGGCGCGCACGCGCGCGAGCTCCCCGCCCGAGACGATGTCGAAGCCCGAGCCCAGCCTGCGCAGGACGTCCAGGATGGCGAGGTTCGAATTGGCCTTCACCGCGTAGCAAACGAGGTGCTCGACGCCGTCGAGGCCTTCCTCGAACTCGCGGAAAGCCGCCTCGATCGCGGAGCGCGAGTAGACGTAGCACGGAGTGCCGAAGCGCCGGGCGATCTCGGACAGCGCCATGCCTTCCAGGCGCAGCTCGCCGGACGTTCTCGAGAGCGGATTCATGGGGCGCCGGGCGCGCTCTTCGGGGCGTCGGGGAGCCTGAGCGGCCCTTTCTGCCCGCACGAGGCCAGCGCGAGTGCGGCGAGGGTGAGGATCACAATGCAAAGGGCGGCGCGTATCATCCGGGGATTATGACGATGCCGGAAAGCGAATTCCACCGAGCGGTCGACGAGGTGCTGCGCCGCGTCGAGGCCGCGGTCGAGTCGCACGAGGCGCTCGACGTCGACCTGGAGTCGGGCATCCTCACCATCGGCTGTCCCGACGGCACGAAAGTGATCGTCAACCGGCAGACGCCCAACCGCGAGATCTGGGTCGCGGCGCGCTCCGGCGGGTTCCACTTCGCGGCGCGCGACGGTGCGTGGCGCGACACGCGCTCGGGCAACGAGCTTTTCGCCGCGCTCGGCGCGATCCTCGATGCGCAAGCGGGCGAAAGAGTCGAATTCGGCTGAAGCCGGGCGCGCAAACGGCGCCAAAACAGCCGCCCGAGCGGTTGGTGTCGGATCGACACGAAATTTCAGCGTTTCAAATCCTTGACAATTTCGTGTCGGCCCGATACTAATGCGCCTACGCGGGCGTTCCGCGAGGAGAAGAGGCCCTGGACAAGAACCCGATGGTGCTTCTCGAGCTGGTCGAACGGCTGGGCAATCTGATGCGCACCGAGCTGCGCAAGTCCGGAACCGACGAGAGCCTCCAGCCGGTCCACCTGCAGTCGCTGATGTACCTGAGCAAGGCGAACCGCTACTCCAACACGCCGCAAGCCCTCGCCGACTACCTCGGCCTCACCAAGGGCACGGTCTCGCAAACGCTGCTCCTCCTCGACCGCCGCGGCCTGATCGAGCGCTTCGAGGACGACATCGACCGCCGCGTCGTGCGCCTGCGCCTGTCCGCCGCCGGCGAGCAGTTCCTCTACGAAGCGCAGCCGAGCCTCGCCTGGTCGAATGCCACGCGCAACATCAGCCCCAACCGCATCCGCAACGCGGTCTCGGCGCTGCGCGAGGCGCTCACCCAGCTCCAGGAAGACAACGAGGGCTCCACCTCGGCGCCTGCAACAATTGCCGCCAGTGCC
>JBKJYC010000503.1:0-3455 GCA_046715885.1 Usitatibacter sp. | reverse complement strand
CTTCGAGAGCTTCCTCGCCGGCGCGGTGCCCGCCGCCGACGCCCTCTACATCCTGGGGGACCTCTTCGATGCCTGGGTCGGCGATGACGCGCTGGAGCTCGCTTTCCCGGCGCGCATCGCGAGTGCGCTGAAGCACGCCGCCGCGGCCACGCCCATCTTCTTCATGCATGGCAACCGTGATTTCCTCGTCGGCGCGGGTTTCGCGCGCGCCACCGGCATCACGCTGCTGGACGATCCCACGGCCATCGACCTGTACGGCACGCCGGCGGTGCTGATGCATGGCGACACCCTCTGCAGCGACGACCACGAGTACCAGGCGTTCCGCGCGCAGGTCCGCGATACGGCGTGGCAGCGCGCGACGCTGGCGCGTTCGCTGGACCAGCGCCTGGAGCTTGCCGCCAGCCTGCGTTCCCGCAGCGACCGCGCGAAACGCGACAAGCCGATGGCGATCATGGACGTCACGCCCGCGACGGTGGAAAAGGCCTTCGCCGATTCCGGCCGCGAGCTGCTGATCCATGGCCACACGCACCGTCCCGCCCGGCACGAGTACCGCGTGGGCGGGAAGGCGTGCGTTCGTTGGGTGCTGCCGGATTGGTACGAGACGGGCGGCTACCTCGAGGCCACGCCGGCAGGGATCAGGGCGGTGTCGCTCGCCTGAGCGGGCCGCGGCTGCGCTTTCGCGGCGCGCGCCAGGGCCGCACGGATCTCGGGAATCTTCGCGCGGGTCGCACGCTCCGCTTGCGCGATGACGCGCCGCCGGTAGTCTTCCGTATGCCCGGCGTAGTAGCCGATGTTCGGATGGACGATCACGTCGGCCTCGGGCGCCTCGGAGCGGATCTGCTGCGCGCGCCGCTCGTCCTTGGTGACCCATTCCTGCGGGGCGCTCGCGGGCGTCTCGTTCAGGTACGCCGAGACGTCCACCGCGACGACCACCTGGGCGCCGAGCTTGCGGGCCGCCTGGATCGGCACCGGGCTCGCCTCGTCGCCGTCCAGATAGCGCTCCGTGCCGATGCGCACCGGCTCGAACCGCCCCGGGCTGGCGCTCGCGGCGCGCACCGCGAGGCCCGTGTCGCCACAGTTGAAGATCACCAGCGCACCGTCGCGCTCGCGCGTGGCCGCCGCGGCGAAGGGCACCTTGAGGCGCTCGATCGGCTCCCCGCCTACGCGCGCGTTGACGAAGTCCTGGATCGCGCGCCCGGTGGGCAATCCGCCCGCAAGCATGCGCACCTCGAAGAACTCGATCACGTTGATCTCGTAGGCGATGCGCTCGAGCTGCCTGGCATCGAGGCCCGCCGCGTAGAGCGCGCCCACCATGGCGCCCACGCTCGAGCCGATCACGAGGTCCGGGCGGATGCCTTCCTCGTCCAGCACCTTGAGCACGCCGATGTGCGCGAACCCGCGCGGCCCGCCCGAGCCCAGCACCAGCGCCAGGCGCGGCGGGTTCGTGCCCTGGTAGGGCTCGTAGCGGGGCCAGCGGGCGGAACCCACGTCGCCATCGTCGCATCCACCCAGGAGCGCCAGGACCAGGACCCACGGCAACAGTCGCTTCACGGCCTCACCGGGCGCAGTTTTCGGCGATGGTGCGTTTCTCCGCGGCAATGGCGGCAGGACGGTCCTTGTCCTCGAGGTATACGCGCTCGCCCTTGCTGTCACGCTTGTAGATGCGGATCTGCTCTTCGAGCCGGGAGAGTTGGCGGCGCGCCTGCGCGCATTCGCGCTCCCGCGCTTGCGTAACGCGCTTCTCGCGCTGCCCTTCCTTGGCTTCCCGGCCCTCGCGCTCGATCCGCTGTCGTTGGGACTCGAGTTCCTTCTGTTTCCAGTCCGCGGGCGCCGGCTGCGAGGGCGATGCCTGCGGCACGCCGACCTCGGTCGCCTTCACCCCGGCCGGAGGTTTCTCGCCGTAGTGCGTCCTGCCGTTCTCGTCCACCCATTTGTAGACCTGCGCGAACGCCGGTGTCGCGAGCGCGACGACGAGCAGCAGCACGGCACGCGGGTCAGCTCTCATCGAGCCTCAACGTCAGGCACTTCGCCGATCCGCCGGCCTTCATGAACTCCGAAAGGGGCGACTGGACCACCTCGAAGCCGTTGCGCCCGAGGATCTCGACGAACTTGCGCGTGGCGCGATTGACCACGACGTACGGCCCGGCGTTGACGGCATTGCAGGCGAACTCGAGCGCGTCCTCCTCTGCGATGGCGATGCGCTTGCCGGCGGGGACGAGCTTCTCGATCAGCTTCTGCGAGGCCGCGTCGAACGCGGGCGGGTAGTAGACCAGGTAGCCGCCGATCAGCGGGCAGAAGCAGGTGTCGAGGTGATAGAAGCGCTGGTCCACGAGCTGCAGCGTCACCACCTCCACCTTGAAGAGGCGCGCGATCTCCTCGCGTGCCGCGATCACCGAGCGGTGGCCGTGCGCCATCCAGAGACGCTCGGCGCCGCGGTCGAAGAGCGCGTCGCCCGCACCCTCGAAGGGCACGTCGCGCGGCATGAACGTGACATCGAAGCCGCGGTCCATGAACCAGTCGGCGAAGTACGGCTCCTCGTACTGGCGCTCCGGATAGCGGAAGCGCGAGAGCAGGAAGCGCTTGCCGCGCAGCAGGCCCGCATTCGCGGTGAACACCATGTCCGGAGAGCCGGGCTGGGGCAGCACCAGCCGCACCGTCGCGCGGTCGCAGAGGACGTCGTAGAGCGAGCGCCACTGCTGCTTGGCCACCGCGTTGTCGATCTTGCGCATGTTCCCGTGCATCCACGGGTTGATGATGTAGGCGACGTCGAAGTACTCCGGCGGGCACATCAGGAACACGTGGGGCGTCTTCTTCATGCCTTGCCCAGCGCGAGGCCCCGCGAAAGATCCTCGCGCAGGTCATCGGGGTGCTCCAGCCCGACGCCGAGCCGGATCAACCCTTCCCCGATCCCGGCCGCTGCGCGCTCGGCCGCCGAGAGGCGTCCGTGGGTGGTGCTTGCCGGATGGCAGATGGTCGTCTTCACGTCGCCGAAGTTGGCGGTGATCGACATCAGCTTCACCGCGTCGATGGCGCGCCAGGCGCCCTCGCGGCCGCCCTTGACGACGAAGGAAAGCACGGCGCCGCCGGCCGATTGCTGGCGCATCGCGAGCGCGTGCTGCGGGTGCGACTCGAGGCCCGGATAATGCACGCGCTCCACCTCGGGATGCGCCTCGAGCCAGCGGGCGATGGCGAGCGCATTGGCCGATTGCGCCTTCATGCGGATCGAGAGCGTCTCCATTCCCTTGAGGCAGATCCACGCATTGAACGGCGAGAGCGCCGGCCCCGCGGTGCGCACGAAGCTGAAGAGCGGGCCCGAGACCAGGTCGGCGCGGCCGGCGATGGCGCCCGCGAGCACGCGCCCCTGCCCGTCGAGATACTTGGTGGCGGAATGGATCACGAGGTCGGCGCCGAACTCGATCGGGCGCTGCAGCGCCGGCGAGCACATGCAATTGTCG
>JBKJYC010000502.1:0-2571 GCA_046715885.1 Usitatibacter sp. | reverse complement strand
CCCCCCCGGGGCGCCCCGGTCGCTTCGCTTCGCACGCGCGGGATTTCGCGAATAATGGGGCCCGCCCATGTTCGAGCCCTTCCCGCATGCGCCTGGCCACCTGCCTCCTCTGTTTGTGGTTCGCTCTCCCGGTCTTCGCACAGCAGGACGTCGAGGACGCGAAGCGCACCGTCACAGCCATCGAAGAAGCCCTCAAGGGACGTCCTGACGACCCGACGCTGTTGTTCTATCTCTCGCGCTTCCAGGCACAGGCGGGCAACAAGGTGGCGTCGATCGCCGCGCTGGAAAAGGTTCTGCGGCTGGGCGATGGCTTCATGCCCTCGAGGCAGAACGGGTTCGAGAAGGTTTGGGACGACCCGGCGTTCCAGGAGGTCGCGAAGAAGATCGAGGCCAGGTTGCCGCGGCTCGACTTCCACCCGACCGCCATCGAGCTGAGCGACCGCGAGCTGCTGCCCGAAGGGATCGCGTTCGACCCGAAGTCGCTCGAGTTCTTCGTCGGCAGCATCGCGCAGCGCAGGATCCTGCGCATCGAGGTCCCCGGAAAAGTGAGCGAGTTCGCGGGCCGCGACGCCGGCCTGGACTCCGTGCTCGGCCTGGCCCTCGACGTGCCGCGGCGGCTGCTCTACGCCGTGAGCACTTCCGCGCTCACCGACGAGGGCCGGCGCAACCGTCGCAATACCGTGGTGGTGTTCGATGCGGATACCGGGAGCAGGCTGCGCCGGGTCGACGTGCCCGCGGCCAAGCAGTTGAACGACGTGACCGTCGCGCGCGGCGGGCGCGTCTTCGCGTCCGATTCCGAGGGCGGCGCGGTGTTCGAGATTCCCGTCTCCGGGGCCGCGCGCGTGCTGGTGCCTGAGGGACAGGTTCGCGGCACCAACGGGTTGGCCGCATCGCCCGACGCGAAGCGCCTGTACGTCGCGCATTCCACGGGCCTGGCCGTGGTGGACATCGCCACCGGCGCGTGGAAACGCATGGCAGTGCCCGCGCGTGAAAACGTGGCCGGCATCGACGGGCTCTACGAGTGGCAGGGAGGGCTGGTGGGCGTGCAGAACGTGACCACGCCGGGTCGCGTGATCTTCATGGACCTCTCCCCCGATGGGAACGCCGTCACGCGGGTGCGCACACTGGTTTCTCACCACCACCCGGCGCTCGAAGAGCCGACCACCGGCGCGCCGAGCGACCTCGGGTTCTACCTTCTCGCCGCCACCGGCGCCTCGCGCTTCAACCGCGAGGGCAAGATCGACAACCCCTCCACGGCGCCGAAGCCAACTGTCCTCAAAGTCCCCCTCCCCCGATAAATCACTTTTTCCTGTATGCCCAGATCATTGTCGCGATGCCTGCCGCGACCATGGGAATCGACAGCCATTGCCCCATGGAGAGGTTGAACGCGAGCAAGCCGAGGAAGTCGTCGGGCTGGCGTCCGAACTCGGCGATGAAGCGCAGGACGCCGTACCCGATGAGGAACGCGGCCGACACGGCCCCGGCCGGCCGCGGCTTCGAGGCGAACCACCACAGGATCGCGAACAGCAGCAGGCCTTCGAGCGCGAACTGATAGAGCTGCGAGGGGTGGCGCGCCAGCGGCTCGCGATCGATCTGCGGAAACCACATGCCCCACGGCACGTCGGTGGGCCGCCCCGGAAGCTCGCCGTTGATGAAGTTGCCGAGCCGGCCGGCTGCGAGGCCGAGCGGGACCGCCGGCGCGATCAGGTCCATCACCTCGATCCAGCGCTTCTTGCGCCGCCAGCAGAACAGTGCCACGGCGAGGAGCACCCCGAGGAATCCCCCGTGGAAGCTCATGCCGCCCGACCACACCTGGAGGATCTCGCCCGGATGCGCGAGGTAATACTCCGGCTTGTAGAACAGCACGTAACCCAGCCGCCCGCCCAGGATCACGCCCAGGACGCCATAGAGCAGCAGGTCGTCCACGTCGCCGACCTCCAGCGTGCCGCCGAGGCCCCGGCGCACGCGCACCTTCGAGAGCACGACGAAGGCGATGAAGGCCACCACGTACATCAGCCCGTACCAGCGCACCGCGAGCGGGCCGAGCGAGAACAGGATGGGATCGAATTGCGGGTGGGTGAGCACGGGTGGATTAAAATGAGAGTTGCAGGGAATGGGCGTTCGAGCGGACGAAAAGCGCGCCGCTCAACGCCCGCCAAGGCATACGACCGGAATTCTACCTACATGACCGAAAAATACCGCTCCTTTACGATCACGCACGGCGTGCCTCGTTCCCCGAACCGCTCGATGCTGCGCGCCATCGGCTACACGGACCAGGATTTCGAGAAGCCCATCATCGGCATCGCCAACGGCCACTCGACGATGAACCCCTGCAACGCGGGCATCCAGCCGCTGGCCGACGCCGCCGACGCCGCCGCGCGCAAGGCCGGCGCCATGCCGCAGATGTTCGGCACCATCACGGTGACCGACGGCATTTCGATGGGCACCGAGGGGATGAAATATTCGCTGGTCTCGCGCGAGGTCATCGCCGACGCCATCGAGACCGCGGCGCAGAGCCAGTTCATGGACGGCGTGCTCGCCATCGGCGGGTGCGACAAGAACCTGCCCGGC
>JBKJYC010000501.1:0-5151 GCA_046715885.1 Usitatibacter sp. | reverse complement strand
GTGCTGGCCGCATCCGGCCAGCACCGCGAGGCAAAGGAAGAAATTACAGAAGGCGACGGCGGCGGTTCGAGTCATGGCGTACTCCGGTCGATGTTCAGGGTGTCGCGATCGTCTTCGGTCCGGCGATGGTAGCCCTGGGCGACGCCGTCCTGGCTTCCGAATTCCCGCAGGCGCTCCGGGTCGAGGATCTCGATCTCGCGTCCGTCGATGCGCACCAGCCTCGCCGCGGCCAGCTCGTGCAGGATGCGGGAGAAATACTCCGGCGTGAGATTCAATCGCGAGGCCACGAGGGATTTCTGCGCGGGCAGCGTCGCGCGGCCTGCCACGCCGTCGTCTTCGAGGCGTGCGAGGTAGCCGATCAGCGAGTCGGCGAGCGTGGTGGCGGAGACCACGTAGGGGCGGTCCGTGAACATCAGCGCCTCGCCGAAGGTCATGGCGGGACCGATGATCTCCACTACTTTCTCCGCGCCCGCGGCCGTGCCCACGGAGAGCTTCACCTGGCCGAAGACCACGATGTGGAAGCCCACGCACGGGTCGCCGCGCTGGAAGAGCAGCCGCCCGCGCTCGGCGCGCAGCTCCGTCGTGCCGGCCGCGATGCGCGCGAGCTCCTCTTCCGAGAGGTCGCGGAAGATCGGGGCGTGCGAAAGCAGCTCGATGGTGCGCCGCAACGCCGGCAGACGCGGATCGATGGCGGTTTGCATGTCCGCCATTCTCCCGGCGCCCGGGCGGGCGCGCTTGCGGTGGATCAAATGCCGTGCTGATCGCGGGAATCTACGCGCCCTTCACGCTCGTCACGCTGAAAGGTCCGTGGGGATGGACGCTCTTCGCCGTGGTCTGGGGGCTGGCGCTGCTCGGCATCGCACAGGAGCTCACCCTGGCGAAGGGAGCGCGGCCGCTCTCGCTCGTCATCTACCTGGTGATGGGGTGGATCGCGCTGGTGGCGGCCGTGCCGCTGTTCAATGCGCTTTCGTGGACGGGGCTGGCGTGGCTCGCCGCGGGAGGCGCGATCTACACCGTGGGCGTCGTGTTCTATGTCTTCGACGACCGCTTCACCCACTGGCACGGCATCTGGCACTTGTTCGTGATGGGTGGAAGCGCCGTGCACTACGGCGCCGTGGTGGCTTACGTGGCCTGAGGCTGCAGCGCGCCGGCGAAGCGGCGCAGGGTGTCGGAGACGGCGCCCGGTGCCAGCCGCACGTCCACGAGATGGAAGCGCCCGCGTTCGCGCGAAGCGGTGTCCAACGCCTCGCGCAGCTGCGCTCGCGTCTCCACGCGCCAGCCGCGGCCGCCCAGCGATTCGGCGCAACCGGCGAAGTCCCAGCTCCCGAGCTCCGCGTAGCGCGCGTCCGGGCGGAACACCGACACCATGCGCCATCCGCCGTTGTTGAGCACCACGACGATCGGGTCCCAGCCGGTCATTTGGAAGGCGCCGTCGCCCACCAGCGCCAGCGGACGGCGCCCGGTCGAGGCCTGGATGCCGAGCGCGGCGGGCACGCCGAATCCCATGCTGGCGTAGTAGCCGGGCGCCACGTAGTCGGTGGGCACGAGGTCCAGCGCCGTGAAGAGGCTATCGCCCACATCCGCGGCGACGGGAAAGCGCCCGTGGGCCGCCATGAGGTCGTTGACCGCCGCGGCGATGTCGCGTGGCAGGACGGGCTGCGCGTCGGCGGGCATGCCGTGGGGCAGCGTTGCGGCCTCGGCGCGGCTCGCGGTGCAGAGCGGTTGCGCGCGCGCGAGCAGCGCGGCGACCAGCGCGGCGAGGGAGATCCCCGGATAGGTGTGGTGCGAGAGCGTCACGCGGCCGTCGAGCGCCTGGATGGCTTTGCGCAGGTCTACGCGCGTGGGCGACACGCCGAAGTTGGTGTCCGAGACGATCACGCCCAGCAGCAGCAGCGCGTCGGATTCCTCGACCAGCGCGCCCACGGCGGGGTCGCCCGCGGCCCATGAAGCTCGTCACGGCCGGAATGGCAAGCGCCCGCGCGAGCCGGGCCACGTCGGCCTCGAGGCCGAAGCGGCGGATCTCGACGCCGGCCATCAGCACGGGCCGGCGTGCGGCCACGAGCCGCGCCAGCACCTCGACCGCGCACGCGGCCACGGCCTCGGCGTCGGGCTCGGGCTCGACCTCCGCACGCACCGCGGCGCACGGCGCGTCGAACCGGTCGCGTGGAACCTCGAGATAGACCGGGCGCGCGAAGCGGCGCGCCGAGGCGAGCACGCGGGCGATCTCCGCGGGCGCGCGCAACGGGTCGTCGAGCACCGCATGGTCGCAGGTGATCTCGCGAAAGATCGCGAGCTGGGACTCGAAGCGCTTCGCCTGGTGGTGCACGAGCAGGCCGCTCGCGCGATCCCGCGCGCCGGGAGCGCCGGAAACCACCACCACGGGAGATTTCTCCGCATAGGCGGCGGCCACCGAGTTCACCACGTTCAGCGCGCCCGCCCCGTAGGTGACGGCCACCACCGACGGGCCGCTGCGCATGCGTGCCGCGGCGTCCGCGGCGAATCCCACGGATGGCTCGTGCGACAGCGTGAAAAGGGGAAGCGTCCCGGAGCGTTCGAGCGCGTCGAAGAAGGGCAGCGCGAAGTCGCCGGGAATGCCGAAGACCTCGCCGGCGCCGTGCTCGCGCAGCGCCGCGAGGAGCGCCTCGGAGAGATTCACGCCTGGCGCACCTGGCCCCGACTATTTTTCGGCGACCTTGCCGGTGTCGGGGAGGCGATGGGCGATTCCCTTGTGGCAATCGATGCAGGGCTTCTCGCCGGCGGCGAGCGCGGTGGAATGCCGGGACTGCGCGCGCGGGCTCTGGCGCGTGAAGTCCATCGAGGCGAAATCGTGGCAGTTGCGGCACTCGAGCGAGTTGTTGGCCTTGAGGCGCGCCCACTCGTGCTGGGCGAGCTCCAGGCGCTTCTCCACGAATTTCTCGCGCGTGCTGATGGTGCCGAAGATCTTGCCCCAGACTTCCTTCGAGGCCTGCATCTTGCGGCCGATCTTGTCGGTCCAGTTGTGGGGAACGTGGCAGTCGGGGCAGGTGGCGCGCACACCCGAGCGATTCGAATAGTGGATCGTGGGCTTCAGCTCCACGAACACGTTGTCGCGCATCTCGTGGCAGCCGGTGCAGAAGGCCTCGGTGTTGGTGATTTCCAGCGCCGTGTTGAAGCCGCCCCAGAAGACGATGCCGGCGACGAACCCGCCGATGGTGAGGAAGCCGAGGCTGTAGAACTTGCTGGGCGTGGATACGACCCGCCACCAGAGCGCGAGGCGCGCCATGAGGCGGCGGATCATTTCTTCTTCCCGGGCTTTCCGGCCTTCGCGTCGTCGGCAGTCACGCTGTAGAAGTCCTGGAAGTTGTTCTTCACCGGGACCTTCGCGTCGGTCTGCGCGACGTGGCACTGGGTGCAGAAGTAGCGGCGCGGCGAGATCTCGTTGCGCAGGTTGCCGTCGCGGTCCTGGTAGTGGGTGACGCTCACCATCGGCGCCTGGCTCTCGGCCACCTTGTCGCGGCCGTGGCAGCTCATGCACTTGTTGAACTTCGTGTCCACCTGGTAGTTGTCGATCTGGTGCGGGATCAGCGGCGGCTGCATCGGGTAGTTGCGGCTCTTGCGTTGGTCGTCATTCACCGGCTTGGGAAAGAGCGGCGGCTGGGTTTGCGCGTCGAGCGCGGTCGTGCCGCGCAGGCCGTGGGCGAGCCCCGGCGAGGAGGGGTTCTGCGCCAGGGCGGCTGCGCAGACGGTGAGCGCCGCGGCCGCGAGGGCCGCGCGCCGCAGGATCGCGAGCGTGCTCATGCCTTGCTGCCCGGCGCGACCGGCACGATCCTCACCGCGCACTTCTTGAAGTCGGTCTGCTTGGAGATCGGATCGGTCGCGTCCAGCGTTACCTTGTTGATCAGCTGCGAGGCGTCGAACCAGGGCACGAACACCAGGCCGCGGGGCGGCTTGTTGCGGCCACGGGTCTCCACGCGCGTGCGCATCTCCCCGCGTCGCGAGACCAGTCTCACCTCGCTGCCGCGGCGCACGCCCAGCGCCGTGGCGTCATCCGGATGCATGAAGCACACCGCGTTGGGGAACGCCTGCTGCAGCTCCGGCACGCGGCCCGTCATCGAGCCCGAATGCCAGTGCTCGAGCACGCGTCCGGTCGAGAGCCAGAACGGATAGTCCTTGTCGGGCTCCTCGGGCGCGGGCTCGTAGGGCACGGCGATCACGTAGGCGCGGTGGTCGGGATTGCCATAGAAGTCGAAGCCGCTTCCCGCTTTCACGTAGGGGTCGGTCCCTTCCTTGTAGCGCCACTTCGTTTCCTTGCCGTTCACCACCGGCCAGCGCAGCCCGCGCGTCTTGTGGTACTCGTCGAAGGGCGCGAGGTCGTGGCCATAGCCGCGTCCGAAGGCCGCGTACTCCTCGAAGAGGCCTTTCTGGATGTAGAAGCCGAAGGCCTTGGCCTCGTCGTTCTCGTAGCCGGCCTCGATCTCCGAGTTCTTGTATTGGTCGACCTTGCCGTTGCGGTAGAGGATGTCGTAGAGCGTCTTGCCCTTGTACTCGGGCTTCTTCGCGATCAACTCGGCGGGCCAGACTTCCTCCACCTTGAAGCGCTTGGAGAATTCCACCAGCTGCCAGAGGTCCGAGCGCGAGTCGCCCGGCGCCTTCACGAGCTGGTGCCAGAAGTGCGTGCGGCGCTCCGCGTTGCCGTACGCGCCTTCCTTCTCGACCCACATCGCGGTGGGCAGGATCAGGTCCGCGGCCTGCGCGGTGACGGTGGGGTACGGCTCGGAGACGACGATGAAATTGGCGGGATTGCGGTAGCCCGGGAGACCTTCCTGCATCATGTTGGCCGCGGCCTGCATGTTGTTGTTGACCTGGACCCAATAGAAATTGAGCTTGCCGTCCTTCAGCATCCGGTTCTGCAGCACGGCGTGGAATCCGGGCTTGTCCACGATCGTGCCGGGGGGAAGCTTCCAGATCCCCTCGGCTTTCTCGCGGTGCTTGGGATTGGTGACCACCATGTCGGCGGGCAGGCGGTGCGAGAAGGTGCCCACCTCGCGCGCGGTGCCGCAGGCCGAGGGCTGCCCGGTGAGGGAGAAGGGCGAGTTTCCGGGCGTGGAGATCTTTCCGGTGAGCAGGTGGATGTTGTAGACGAGGTTGTTGGCCCAGACGCCGCGCGTGTGC
>JBKJYC010000500.1:0-3020 GCA_046715885.1 Usitatibacter sp. | reverse complement strand
GCCTGGGCGTCCTTCAGCACGTCCTTGAAGGGGCGCTGGGTTGTCGCGGGCGGCGTGGGCGCCGCCGCGGGCGCGCCCGCCACGGGCGGCGCGGGTGCGGGCAGCGTGGTCGGCGAAGGCGCGTCTTGCGCGAAGGCGGGCAAGACGCCGCCCGATGCGAGGGCCAAGGTCAGGGCGAGGCAACGGTTCATCGGGCGCTCCTCAGAGGGCTACGCGTTGCATCGGGGCCTTCAGCGCCTCGGTGAGCGTGTCCAGGCTCTCGCGCAGGTGCGCGCGGGATTCCTTCGACTTCCCGCCCTTGGCGAGCGCCGCGCGGATCTGCCCCTGCAGCTCGATCGCGTTCTCGCGCGCGAGCGAGCGGGCGTCCGCGGGCGTGGCGGGCGCCGGGCGCACCAGCGCGTTGGACACGCGGCGCAGGTGCTCGCGCTGGAGATTACGGCGCATCGACGTGATCTCCCGGCCGGTCTTCAGCTCCGCCCAGATGGCGCCCTGCAGCGTGTCGTAGAGGTCCGAGAGCTTGAGCAGCTTCGAGCGGTCGGCGACCTTCTCCTGCGAATCGAGCAGGCGCGCGGCCACCGGGTCGCTCATCAGCTGGTCGAGCACCGACTTCTGCAGGTTCAGGACCGAATTGGCGATCGAGATGTCGGGGTTGCGCGGGCGCTCGAAGTGATCGATGCCGATGCGGCTCACGAACTCCGGCTTGAAGCGGAAGCTCTCGGCGCGGAAAAGGTCGTTGGTGATCATGGCAAGCGCCTCCTTCTGGCGCGCCACCGGGGTGGGGGCGTAGAGCGCGCGCTCGGAGCCCGCGCGGTCGCGATGGTGCGCCACGCCGCCCACGTACTTGGCCGCGAGGGGTGCCACGCGGGCCAGCTGCGAGAAGCCGCTCTGGAAGCTGCGCGTGAGGCGCTCGTAGCTCTCGCCGGGCTTCAGCGTCATCGTCTGCAGGCGCTCCCAGAGCTCGCGCGACAGCATCATGCGCTTGCGGTAGAACTCGATCGGGTCGGCGCCGAGGTCGAAGCGGTTCACGTCCGGATCGATGCCGATCACGACGTTGCCGAAGCCGGCGTCCTCGTCGCTGGCGTATGCGAGGTACGGCTCGGTCGAGCGCGCGGCGATGCGGGCGAGCTCCTCCTTCTCGCCGGTGGCGTCGATTTCCTTGTATGCGTACTCCACGGCCCAGTAATCGTACGGACCCACGGTGCTCATGCCGTATTCGCCCTGCTTCTCGCCCTTCAGCGCGATGTTGAAAGGCGTGTAGTCCATGACGGAGCCGGTGATGCCGTTCACTTTCGTGAACTCGATGTCCTGCAGCTGCTTGGGCGAGTAGATGGTGGAGGCGCGGAAGTTATGGCGGAAGCCGAGCGTATGCCCGACCTCGTGCATGATCACGTCCTTCACGTAGCTCTGGGCCAGCTTGTCGGCCTCGGGGCTCGACATCTCCAGGCCGCGGGCTTCCAGCATGTCGAAGGCGAAGTGCATTTCCTGCGCCGCCTGCGACATGTAGTTGCACGCGAGGAAGCCGCGCCTGGCGAGGTCCTGAGTGCCCAGCTCGTGCCCGTGGGAATGCGCGTGCTCGCCGACCGGACGCGTGAGGTCCTCGGCCACCAGGCGGCGCGCGCCGCGGGCGAAGACGTCCGACATGCCGATGTCCGCGTCGAGGATCTCCCCGGTGCGCGGGTCGATGTGCGAGGGGCCGATGGCGAAGCCCGCGTCGGCGCCGACGAACCAGCGCACCGAGGCGTGGCGCGCATCCATCGTGTCGAATTCGTCGTTGTCGGACTGCTGCTTGACGACGATCGCGCCCTTGAAGCCGGCCTTCTCGAAGGCCTTGTTCCACTCGAGAACGCCCTCGGTGACGCTCTTGCGGTACTTCTGCGGGACGTTCTTGTCGATCCAGTAGACGATGGGCTCCTTGGGCTCCGAGACGGCGGCCGAGGGGTCCTTCTTCTCCAGGCGCCAGCGGGTGACGATGTGCGACTTCTGCTTGGCGTTCACGTCGTCGCTGTAGTCGACTCGCGAAGTCACGAAGTGGCCGACTCGCTCGTCGGCCGGGCGCGCGCGCATGGGTTGCGGGGGCAGCTTCATGAAGTTGTACTGGAAGCCCACGAAGAAGCTGCGCGGGTCCGGCGTGGTCGACGGCGGCGCGGGGTTGGGCACCGGCGGCGGGGTCAGCGGCGGCGCGGCGATGCGCGGCACGGCGAAGTGCGCGTTCACCTGCAGGCTCGTGATGTGCTCGTTGGCGGTGACCTGCGAGAAGCTCGAGTTGCGCGAGTCCAGCGTGAACGGCATCCGGTAGGCGCGCTCGAGAGCGGTGGAGTAACCGGGAAGGTCGGCGAACAGCAACGCGTTCGCCTCGATGGCGACCGCCTTGGTTTCCGGGTGCGGCGCGGACACGGTGGGGGCGCTGGCGAGCAGGCTGTCGGAGAACGATTCGGCGACGAACTGCGCGTTTGGCGAGCCCTCGGCGGCGAAGAATCTGTTGTTCTTCGCGATCAGCTGAACCTGGTTGCCGATACGCTTCCACACCGCGATGTGGGCGCCCGACGAAGCGGCGTTCCATGGGCCGACCATCTGCCCGCCGTAGAGGCCGCGCTCGCCGACCGAGCGCGGGATGTTCATCGAGAAGAAGAACGGCTTGTCGAACTGGTCGGGGGCGATCTCGATCCAGACCTTCTCGTCCTTGCGATGCACCTTGAAGAGGCCCGCGATTTCCTTGGCGTCCTTCAACACGTCCTTGAACGGCCGCGGCTGGCCCGGTGGCGTGGGCGCCGGCGTGGCGGGCGCACCGGCGAGCGGCGGCGCGGCGACGGGCAGTTGGGGCTGGTTGCCGGGGGCTGGCGTCGGGTTGGGAGCAGGCGCGGGCGGCGTGGGGGCCGGCGGCGTCTGGGCCAGGGCGGACGCGGAAAGGGCCACCGCAACCAGGGCGCAAACGGTCTTCATGCGGAGGGGACGGGCAGGAATCATGGGGGGTTCCTTAAGCAGTCTTTTTCAAGCGGGGGAATCTATCACCCGGGGTTTCC
>JBKJYC010000499.1:0-10355 GCA_046715885.1 Usitatibacter sp. | reverse complement strand
CCGCGAAGCCGATCTTCTGGAACTCGGGGCCGCGATGGTCGATGGTCGGACGATCGATCGCGCGCAGCACTCGATCGGGCACGTTGGTCGGGCCCGGTATTTGTAGAAAGTGTCTTCCGGCGGGCATGGTCACCTCCTCGTCGATTTCGTCAATAATGCCCCAGGCCCACGCGCATTCCCATAGATCCCGGTAAAGATCCCCATGACCGCTACCGCCCGGCCCTAGCACTTCGTTCCCCGCGGGGGCGCGGTGGCGCATTCGCTCGAGACGCGTCTCGCGCGCGAGTTCGACGGCGAGGTGCATTTCGACGCCGCGGCGCGCGGGCGTTATTCGACCGACGCGTCGATCTACCAGGTGATGCCGATCGGCGTGGCGATCCCGCGTACCCCGGACGCGGCCATCGTGGCGCTGCAGATCGCGGTGGAGGCGGGCGTGCCGATCCTCCCGCGCGGCGCCGGTACGTCGCAATGCGGCCAGACGGTGGGTGAGGCATTGGTCATCGACGCGTCGAAATTCCTCAACGGCGTGATCGAGGTCGACGCTGCCGCAAGGCGCGCCGTCGTCGAGCCCGGCGTGGTGCTCGACCAGCTGAACGCGAAGCTGCGCCCGCTGGGCCTGTGGTATCCGGTGGACGTTTCCACCGCGGCGCAGGCGACCCTCGGCGGCATGGCGGGCAACAACTCGTGCGGCTCGCGCTCGCTCGCCTACGGCAACATGGTGGATCGCGTGGCCGCCATCGACGCGTGGCTGCCGAGCGGGGTGCGCGGACGCTTCGGTCCCGAGGCCACGCTCGATGACGCGCGCATCCGCGAGCTGGGCGCGCGCGCCCGCGCGCTGTGGGAGCGCGAGCGCGACGAGATCGCCGTGCGCTTCCCGAAGGTGGCGCGCCGCGTCGCCGGCTACAACCTCGACCGCCTGGCACCCGCGGGCTTCAACCTCGCGAAGCTGCTGGTCGGCAGCGAAGGCACGCTCGCGTGGTCGGAGCGCATCCACCTCGAGCTGGCGCCGCTGCCGAAGCACAAGGCGCTCGCCGTCGCGCACTTCCCGCGCTTCTACGACGCCATGGACGCGGCGCAGCACATCGTGAAGCTGGGCCCTTCCGCCGTGGAGCTGGTGGACCGCACCATGCTCGAGCTCTCGCGCCGCATCCCCGCCTTCGAGAAGACCGTAAGCGATTTCCTGCAGGGCGAGCCGGATGCGGTTCTGTTCGTCGAGTTCGCCGGCGACGCGATGGCCGCCCAGGCCGAGGGCGTGAAGCGTCTCGCCGAGCTCATGGCCGACCTGGGCTTTGCCGGGGCGGTCGTCGAGATCCTCGACGCGAACGCGCAGAAGGCGGTCTGGGAGGTTCGCAAGGCGGGGCTGAACATCATGATGTCGATGAAGGGCGACGGAAAGCCGGTGTCGTTCATCGAGGACTGCGCCGTGCCGCTCGAGCATCTCGCCGAGTACACCTCGCATCTCACCGAGGTCTTCCGCAAGCACGGCACCGAGGGTACCTGGTACGCGCATGCCTCCGTGGGATGCCTGCACGTGCGCCCCATCCTCAACATGAAGGGCGACGGCGCCGTGCGCATGCGCGCGATCGCCGAGGAAGCGGCGGAGCTGGTGCGGCGCTACAAGGGCGCCTACTCCGGCGAGCACGGCGACGGGCTGGTGCGCTCCGAATGGATCGCGCCGTTCTTCGGCCCACGCCTCACCGCTACGCTCTCGGAGATCAAGTCCTGGTTCGACCCCAGGGGCCTCATGAACCCGGGCAAGATCGTGAACCCGCCGAAGCAGGACGACCGCTCGCTCTTCCGCTACAAGCCCGGCTACGCGGCGCAGCCTTTCACGACGGCGTTGGACTGGAGCGCGTGGGGCGGCTTCGCGGGCGCGGTGGAGATGTGCAACAACAACGGGCATTGCCGCAAGTTCGACGCCGGCACCATGTGCCCCAGCTTTCGCGCGACGCGCGCCGAGCGCGACGTGACCCGTGGCCGCGCCAACACGCTGCGACTCGCGGTCACCGGACAGGTGGGCACGGCAGGCATCGCCGACGAAGCGGTCCGCGCCGCGCTCGAGCTCTGCGTCTCCTGCAAGGGCTGCAGGCGCGAATGTCCCACCGGCGTGGACATGGCGCGGATGAAGGTCGAGTTCCTCGCGCATTACAAGCGCCGGCACGGCTGGACGCTTCGCGACCGGCTGGTGGCGCACGTGCCGCGCTACGCGCCGTGGGCCTGGCGCCTGGCGCCCGTCATCGCTCTCGCCGCGAGACTGCCGGGCGCGGGTGCGCTGCTCGAGCGGGTGGCGGGCATCGACCGACGCCGGCCGCTGCCGGAGTTTCGCAGGCCCTGGCTGCGCACGGCGCAACCGGCGACGGGCGGGCGGCGCGAGGTCGTCTTGTTCGCGGACACGTTCAACAACTGGCAGGAGCCCGGCAATCTCGCCGCCGCCGCGCGTGTTCTGGAAGCCGCGGGCTACCGGATCTCGACGGCCGGCACGGTGGGCGAGAGGCCGCTGTGCTGCGGCCGCACCTATCTCGCCACGGGCATGGTGGATGCGGCGCGCGCCGAGGCACGGCGAACGCTCGCGGCACTTCGCCCCTTCCTCGAGCGCGGCGTGCCGGTGCTCGGGCTGGAGCCGTCGTGCCTCTTCACGTTCCGCGACGAGTATGCGGTGCTGCTTCCGGGCGAAGAGGATGCGGCCCGCTTGGCGGACACGGCGATGCTCGCCGACGAATACCTCGCAGGGGAGTTGCGCGCCGGGCGCTGCGCGCCGCCGTGGCGCAACGCCGGATCGCGCGCGATCAAGGTTCACGGGCACTGCCACCAGAAGGCCTTCGGCACTTTCGAGGCGACGCTGGAGCTGCTGCGCGCCATCCCGGGCGCGCAGGTCGAGGCGATCGATTCGAGCTGCTGCGGAATGGCGGGAGCATTCGGGTACGAGCTGGGCCACTACGACGTTTCGATGGCGATGGCCGAGCTGGCGCTGCTGCCCGCGGTGCGCGCCGCGCCCGCGGCGCGCATCGTCGCCGCCGGCACCAGCTGCCGGCACCAGATCGCTCACGGCGCGCGGCGCGAGGCGGTGCATCCGTTCGTGGCGCTCGCGGAGGCGCTGTGAGCTCGGCACCGTCGATCCTTGCCGCGCTCTCGCAGGCGCTGGGCTTCCAGCCCATCGGCAACCGGGCGGGCAACGTGACCGTGGGCCGCGGGATACTCGACGGGCGCACGGTGCACGTGGCGCTGGTCGAGAACCGGATCGCGAGCGGATCGATCGGCGCCGCGGAGGCGAAGCGCCTCGTCGCACTGCTTCGCATCGTCGCGCGGGAGCGTTCGCCCCTGGTGCTGTTCGTCGATTCGGCCGGGGCCAAGGTCTCCGAAGGCCTTGGCGCGCTCGGCGCTTTCCGCGAACTGTTTCGCGCAGCCCTCGATGCCGCGGTCGCCGGCGTGCCGGTTGCGGCGGTGCTCGGCCGCAATTGCTTCGGCGGGGCCAGCATGGTGGCGCACCTCGCGCGCGCGCGCCTCTTCAGCCCGGAGACGCTGCTCGCGATGTCCGGCCCCTCGGTCCTCGCGGCGGCGGCGGGGACGAGCGCGCTCGATGAAATGTTCAGGGCGATGGCGACGGCGGCGCTCTCCGCCGAAGCGCGAGCGAAGGCGAGCGATGCCAACCGGGTGTGGCAACCCGGCGTCGAGGCGAACGGCTGGCTGCGCGAGGCGCTCGCGCCCGCGGGCGACGCGGTCTCCGGTTTTCGCCTGCGGCACGCGGCGCTCGGCGTGCGCATGCCGCGGTCCGCCGAAGGCGCGGCGCAAGACTTTCGCCGCCGGGACCTGGATCGGCTCTTCGCGGAGGGCTATCAGGCGCAGGAGCGCGACGGCCTCCTCACCGGCGAGTCGAAGCGCGGTGGTGCCACCGAAGCGCTGCTCGGGCTGGTGAGCCGCACGCCGGTGGGCGCCGAGCGCGCCTGGCGTTTCGCCGAGCATGCGTGGCAACTGGCACTGCAGCGCGCGCCGCGCGTGCACGTACTGCTCGACTGCGAATCCCACGCGCCGCGCCTCGACGACGAGAAGATCGTGCTCTCGGAATACATCGTCGGCATGAGCCTGGCGCTCACCGCGCTGCGGCTCGCGGGTGCGCACGTCGAGATGACGATCCTCGACCGCGCCGGTGGCGGCGTTTACGTGGCGCTCGCCGCCCCCGCGAGCCACGTGGGCGTGGTATTCGGTGCCAGCGTTCAGGTCTTGCCGGGCGCCGCCATCGCCGCCATCCTCGGCGAGAGCGGCGCCGAACCGGACGCCTCCGGCATCGCCGCCGAGGCGGTCGCGGCGGGCGTGGCGGACGCGCAGGTGAAGCTGGGAATCATCGAGACCTTGTGATGGACGCGAACCTCTACACCCTCTTCGAACGCCACTTTCCCGCCGACCGCGGCAAGCCGGGGGAATGAACATGGCTGAGGCCGGATCGCTGCTCGGTCGCCTGGTCGGATCGCTGACGCAGGCGGCTTCCGGCATGGCGCTCTCGAAGGACGCGCGCAGGGCGCAGCGCCTGGCGGGCCTGCTGCTCACGCTCATCTCCGAGCAGGGCGAGGCCACCGGGGCCACGCTCGCGCGGCGTGCGGTGTCCCTGTACTCGGGACTGGAGGCCGCGGGGCGGTTGCGCATCTTCGAGACCCTCGCGCGCGACTTCTCTCCGGACCGCGACGCCGTGCTCGAGGCCGCGCAGGCCTGGCACCGGGATCCCACGCCGGCGAACCACGCGGCGCTGCAGCGCTTCGTGGAGCCGCCGCGCCAGGAAGTCTTTCGCCGCATGAACATGGCGCCGGACGGCACCGCCACTCTGGTCGGCCTGCGCCGCTCGCTGCTGGACGAGCTGCGCACCCATCCTCACCTGGCTGTCGTCGACCAGGACCTCTCGCACCTCTTCGGCTCCTGGTTCAACCGCGGCTTTCTCGAGCTGCGCCCCATCGACTGGCGCACCGGCGCGGCCACGCTGGAGAAGCTGATCGCCTACGAGGCGGTGCACGAGATCCGTGGCTTCCTCGACCTGAAACGCCGCCTGGAGCGCGACCGGCGCTGCTTCGGCTTCTTCCATCCCGCGCTCGCGGACGAGCCGCTCATCTTCGTCGAGGTTGCGTTCGTGGACGAGCTGCCGCGCTCGGTGGCGCCGATCCTCGCCACGCAGAGCGTGATCGGCGACCCGAAGCGCGCGAAATGCGCGGTGTTCTACTCGATCACGAACTGCCAGCCGGGGCTGCGTGGCATCTCCTTCGGCAACTTCCTCATCAAGCAGGTCGCCGAGGACCTGCACGCCGAGTTCCCGAACCTGAAGACCTTCGCGACGCTCTCTCCGGTGCCAGGGCTGCGCGCGTGGGTCGAGCGCCGTGTGGGAGCCCCGGTGCCCCCGGAAGCGCTCGAGCCGGTGGCCGCCTGGTACCTCACGCGCGAGTGGGAGGGGCCGCTCGGGCTCGACCCGGTGGCGCGCTTCCACCTCGGTAACGGTGCGCGCCTGGAGCGCATCAACCTCGGCGCCGACGCTTCCGCCAAGGGGCAGGCGCAGTCATTCGGGCTGATGGTGAACTATGTCTACGATCTCGCCGCCGTCGAGCGCAACCACGAGGACTACGTGAAGCGCCGCCACGTGGTGTGCTCCTCGGCCGTGGAGCGCGCGGCGCGCGACGCGGAACGCTTCTTCGCGCCTGCGGCCCAACAAGGCAAGGCGTCCTGACGCCGATGACCGCAGACAGGAACCAATGATCGTCTATCCCTTCACGTGCGGGGCCGCCCACTCCTTCGAGGGCTGGTATGCCTCGGCCGAGGCATACGCCAGCCAGCGCGACGCGGGTCATGTGGAGTGCCCGGTGTGCGGCACGCACGAAGTGCGCAAGCTGCCTTCCGCGCCGTACGTGCATACGCAGGCCCCGGCTCGACCCGCGGCCACCGTGGATCCGGGCGCGCGCGAGAAGGCCATCGGCGCGATGCGCGCCTTCATCCTTGCCAACACCGAGGACGTCGGTCGCAAGTTTGCCGAGATCGCGCGGCGTGTCCACTACGGCGAGGAAGCGTGGCGCGGCCTCCGCGGCCACGCCACGCCTGCGGAGGCTGCCGAGCTGCAGGAGGAGGGCGTGGAGGCCTTCACCGTTTCCGCCGAGCTCGGGCTGGACGAGGTCCCGCACTAGTTGCGTTCGTGGGCCGCGCGTGCGGCCGGTGCCGGCGGCCGAGGTGCGCATCGAGGCGTGACCCCGGGAATGGTCTGACCCCGGCTGCCGAGGGGCCTAGATCAGCTCGCGCGCGCGGTGCAATCCCAGCCAGGCCCAGTCCTGGTCGTGCAGCGCGCGCAGGATGCCGGCGCGCAGCCGCTGGGCCTCGGCCATCAGCACCGGGGGCTCGAACATCGCTACCGCGTCTTCGTAGCGCCACTCCGAGCAGCGACCGAGGGACGCGCATTGGGACAGCGCGAAACGGCCACGCGGGTCGCAGGAGTCGTCCAGGTCACAGGCGGCCAGCTCCCAGGCGATTGCAGCCACGGCCGTGGGCACGTGCTCCCCGCCGTAGCTCCAGTGCGCCTCGCCGCGAGACAGGAACGCCCCGACGTCGCGCACGATCGAGGGCTCGCGCGAGGTGAGCATCCAGGGCAGCTCCTCCAGCACGTCGTCCTTCGGCGCGGCGATGTCGCGCAGCAGCAGCAATCGCGCCCGTGCGTGCGGCTCGCCCCAACGGGCCGCGTGCCGGAGCATGTCCACGATCGCCGCGGGCTGGATGGTCCGACCCACGAATCCGCGGCACAGGTCGGCCAGCTCGCGCGCCGCGCGCCGCTCCTCGATCGGGAATGCGGCGTTGTCGGAGATGTCGCGCGAGCCGAGGCACTCCTCGAGCGCCTGGGAGACGTAGTACGCGGTCTCCGGATCCTGCAGGCGGTCGCGATGGCGATCGACGAACGCGGAGAGGTCGTGGGTGCCGTGGTACTCGTTGCGCACGGAAGGCTGGGGCGCTTGCGTGCGCGCCCCGGAAGGCGGATGCGGGGAGGCGATCGGGGGGCTCGAGCCCGGCGTTCCGGCCGGGGGATTGCCGGCCAGGAAGAGGACCGCGGCGAGGGATAGCGCCAGGCTAGAAAGCGCTGATCCCGGTCTGCGCCCGGCCAAGGATGAGGGCGTGGATGTCGTGGGTGCCTTCGTAGGTGTTGACGGCTTCAAGGTTCAGTACGTGGCGGATCACGTGGAATTCGTCCGAGATGCCGTTTCCCCCATGCATGTCCCGCGCCACGCGCGCGATGTCGAGCGCCTTGCCGCAATTGTTGCGCTTGATGAGCGAGACCATCTCCGGGGTGGCGCGGCCCTCGTCCATCAGCCGCCCGACCTGCAACGCGGCCTGCATTCCGAGCGCGATCTCCGTTTGCATGTCGGCGAGCTTCTTCTGGACCAGCTGGTTGGCCGCGAGCGGCTTGCCGAACGCCTTGCGGTCCAGCGTGTACTGGCGCGCCGCGTGCCAGCAGAATTCCGCCGCACCCATGACGCCCCACGCGATGCCGTAGCGTGCCTTGTTGAGGCAGCCGAACGGCCCTTTGAGCCCCTTCACGTTCGGCAGCAGGTTCGCATCCGGCACGAAGACGTCGGCCATCACGACCTCGCCCGTGATCGAGGTGCGCAGGCTGAACTTGCCCTCGATCTTGGGCGCGGTGAGGCCCTTCATTCCCTTCTCGAGCAGGAACCCGCGGATCTCGTCCGCGTCGTCCTTCGCCCACACGACGTAGATGTCGGCGATGGGGGAATTGCTGATCCACATCTTGGCGCCGTTCATCACATAGCCGCCATCCACCTTCTTCGCGCGCGTCACCATGCCGCCGGCATCCGACCCGTAGTCGGGCTCGGTGAGGCCGAAGCAGCCGAGGATCTCGCCCGTGGCCAGCCGCGGCAGCCACTTCGCGCGCTGCTCCTCGGTGCCGTAGGCGTGGATCGGGTGCATCACCAGCGAGGACTGCACGCTCATGCCGGAGCGGTAGCCGGAATCCACGCGCTCGATCTCGCGCGCGATGAGGCCGTAGGCGACATGATTCACGCCCGCGCACCCGTAGCCCTCGATGGTGGGGCCGAGGAAGCCGAGCCCGCCCATCTCGTTGAAGATCTCGCGGTCGTACTTCTCGTGGCGGTGGGCTTCGAGCACCCGCGGCATCAGCTTGTCCCGGCAGTAGGCGCGCGCGCTGTCGCGCACCATGCGCTCTTCCTCGGTGAGCTGGCCTTCGAGGACCAGCGGGTCTTCCCACTGGAACTGGGGCTTCAGGTCGTTGGGTTTCATGTCCGCGATTCTACGCCGCCGGGGACGCAAAACCGTCACGGTGCTGTCGCGGGACTTTCATGCGCGCGGCCCAGACTGCGCTTGCGTGGCCGGCGTTTGGATCCGCCCGGCCGCAAAGGACTCCTCCCGGGCGCGTTACAATCGCGTCCGCTTCAACGCACCGGCGACGGTGCGTTTCTTTTTTCCTGGGGGGACCATGGCCGGCAAGCGATTCACCGTCGATGACCTGTGGAAGATCGAGCGCCCGGGACAGCCCGCGCTCTCGCCCGATGGGGCGCAGGTGTGCGTCTCGGTCACCGCGTTCGACATGAAGGCCAACAAGGGCCGCACCAGCCTTTGGCTGCTGTCCACGTTCGGCGGCGAGCCGCGCCAGCTCACCAGTGTCGGCGAGAAGGATGGCGAGCCGCGCTGGGCACCCGACGGCGGGGCGATCGCGTTCGTGGCCAAGCGCGAGAAGGACGACGAGGCGCAGGTCTACCTGATCGCGCCCGACGGCGGCGAGGCGCGCCGCCTGACCGACATCGCCACCGGTGCCGCGTCGATCAAGTGGTTCCCCGACTCTCGCCGCATCGCGTTCGTCTCGTGGGTCTGGCCCGACAGCCGCGGCCTCGAGGCGCTCGCGAAACGCTACCGCGAGCACAAGGACGATCCTGTCAAGGCGCACGTGGTCGAGCATTCGGCCTACCGCTTCTGGGACCACTGGATCTCCGACGGGCGCGTCCCGCACCTGTTCGTCGCCGACCTGGACAGCGGCAAGGTACGCGACCTCTTCGCCGGCACGAAATGGGAGCTGCCGCGCGCCGATACCGCCGCGCACCACTACGACATCTCGCCCGATGGCGCCGAGATCGCGTTCACCCATGATCCGGCCGAGGACAAGCGCTTCGACCACGAGCACCACGTCGCCGCGGTGGAGGTGAAGTCGCGCCGCTTCCGCCCGCTCACCGGAGGCTCGCCGCTCTCGCACGGCAGCCCCCGCTATTCGCCCGACGGGCGCTGGATCGCGCTCTTCACCCAGGACCTGCGCAAGAGCCCGGTGGCGCCCGATCGCGTGGCGCTCATCGACCGCAGCAAAAAGGGCGTGCGCGTCATCTCCGCCGGTTGGGATCGCAGCGTCGCCGCGCCGCTCGCCTGGACGCCGGAGAGCGACGCGCTGGTGTTCCACGCCGAGGACAACGCGCGCACGAACCTGTTTCGCTTTCCCCTTGGCGCGAAGGTCCCGGAGGTGCTGGCGCAGGGCGGCACGGTGTCCGATTTCGACGTGGCGGGCGGCACGGTGGCGTTCGTGCGCAACACCATGAGCACGCCTCCGGCCGTCTTCGCGATCGGCCCGGACGGCCGGGAGCGCGCGCTGGAGACCTTCAACGCGAAGCGCATGGCGAAGTTGCGCTTCGGGAAGGTCGAGGAGCATTGGGTGCGGGGGTGGAACAACGAGAAGGTGCAGATGTGGGTGATCTATCCGCCCGACTTCGACGCGAAGAAGAAGTGGCCGTTGATGCACAACATCCACGGCGGCCCGCATTCGACCTGGGGCGACAACTTCCACTTCCGCTGGAACAACCACGCCTTCGCGGCGCAGGGCTACGTGGTGGCGTGCGTGAACTACCACGGGTCTTCCTCGTTTGGGCAGAAGTACCTCGAGTCGATCGAGCACGAGATGGGCAAGCGCGAGCTCGTGGACGTGGAGGCGGGCACCGACTACCTGCTGGCGAAGGGCTTCATCGACAAGGCGCGCCTCGTCGCGGTGGGCGGCAGCTATGGCGGCTACATGGTGGCGTGGATGAACGCGCACACCGACCGCTACAAGGCCTACGTGTGCCACGCGGGCTGCTTCGACTGGGTTGCGATGTTCTCCGACGATGCCTGGTACTGGCATCCGAAGGAGCTGGGCGCGTACTACTGGAACGACTTCCCGAAGGTCGAGGCACAGAACCCGCGTGCGCGGGTGAAAGGCATGAAGACCCCGACGCTCGTCATCCACGGCCTGCTCGACTACCGGGTGCCGGACTCGCAGGGTCTTGCCTACTACAACACGCTGAAGGCAAAGGACGTCCCCGCGCGCCTGGTGTTCTTTCCCGACGAGAACCACT
>JBKJYC010000498.1:0-3345 GCA_046715885.1 Usitatibacter sp. | reverse complement strand
GCGAGATTTACGCCCGTTTCGAGAAAGCCGGCCTCAAGATCATCGCGGCCCGGATGCTCCACCTGTCGCGCAACGATGCAGAGGGTTTCTATGCGGTGCACAAGGAACGGCCTTTCTTCAAGGACCTGGTCGAGTTCATGATCTCCGGCCCGGTAATGATCCAGGCGCTCGAAGGTGAGAACGCGATCGCCCGCAACCGCGATCTGATGGGTGCCACCGACCCGAAGAAGGCCGCTCCCGGAAGCATCCGCGCCGACTTCGCCGACAGCATCGACGCCAACGCCGTGCACGGCTCGGACGCGCCCGAAACCGCGAGGAACGAGATCGCGGAGTTCTTCCCCGAGCACCAGGTCTACAGCCGCTAGGCGCGAGGCGCGAGGCGCGAGATGGAAACTAGGACCAACCTGCTGGGTTTCACGCTGCCGGCGATGACCGAGTGGTTCGCCACCCTCGGCGAGAAGCCGTTTCGCGCCAAGCAGGTGTTTCGTTGGATCCACCAGCGCGGGATCTGCGACTTCGACGCCATGACCGACCTGGCCAAGGGGCTGCGCGCGAAGCTGCACCAGCTCGCGATCGTCGAGGCGCCCGCGATCCTGTCCGAGCATCGCTCCGCGGACGGCACGGTGAAGTGGCTCTTCGACGTGGGCCGCGGAGCAAACGAGTCGAAATCCAACGGCATCGAGACGGTGTTCATACCGGAAGAGGAGCGCGGCACCCTGTGCATCTCCTCGCAGGTGGGCTGCGCGCTCGATTGCACCTTCTGCTCGACCGGCCGCCAAGGCTTCAACCGCGATCTGGGCGTGGCCGAGATCATCGGCCAGGTCTGGGTCGCCAACCGGCGGCTGGCGGAGATGGCGGATGCGGGGCTGCCGTACCGGTTGCCGAAGGAGCGCGATGGCGCGGGCGTTCCGCTCGCCGAGGAGGAGCGCGACGAGCGCCGCCCTGTCACGAACACGGTGATGATGGGCATGGGAGAGCCGCTCAACAATTTCGGGCCGGTCACCGACGCGATGGAGATCATGCTCGACGACAACGCCTACGGCCTGTCGCGCCGCCGCGTGACGCTGTCGACCTCCGGCGTGGTTCCCGGCATCCGCAAGCTGATGGAGCGCCTGCCGGTGGCGCTCGCCGTGAGCCTGCACGCGCCGGACGACAAGCTGCGCAGCTCGCTCATGCCGATCAACCGCACCTACCCGATCGAAGCGCTGATGGACGCCTGCCGCGAGTATCTCGCGGTGGCACCCCGCGACTTCATCACCTTCGAGTACGTGATGCTCGCGGGCGTGAACGACTCGCCGGCGCAGGCGAAGGCGCTGGCGAAGTTGCTCTCGAAGATCCCCTCGAAGGTGAACCTGATCCCGTTCAACCCCTTCGACGATTCCGGCTATCGGCGCACGGACATGGACGCGGTGCGCAGGTTCCAGGAGATCCTCATCGACGCGGGCTTCGTCGCCACGGTGCGCAGGACTCGCGGCGACGACATCGATGCGGCCTGCGGCCAGCTCGCCGGCCAAGTCGTGAACCGCATGAAGAAGAAGTCGATCAAGATCCACCGGGAGGCGGCGTGATACGAATCGCACTCGCTCTCGCGGCCCTGGCACTCGCGGGCTGCGTGACGCAAAGCACCTCGGAGACGGGGAACGTGCGCGATGCGCAACAGGTGGACGCGCGCCGCCGCGCCGAAGTCCATACCTCGCTCGCCGCGGAGTACTACCAGCGCGGCGCCATCGGCGTGGCCCTGGAGGCGACGCGACGCGCCGTCAAGGAGGACCCGAACTACGCCACCGCCTGGAACATGCAGGGCCTGATCCTGATGGAGTTGCGCGAGGACGCCAACGCGCGCGAGTCGTTCGAGCGCGCGATGCGCCTGGAGCCGAACAACTCCGAGGTGCTCAACAACTACGGCTGGTTCCTGTGCCTGCGCAACGAGCACGCGCGCGGGCTGGAGATGATGCAGCGCGCGGCCGCTGATCCGCTGTACACCTCGCCGGAGAAGTCCTATCTCTCCTCGGGGCTGTGCATGCGACGGGCCAACCGCACGGCCGAAGCGGAGCAGTTCCTGCGCCGCGCCGTGGCCATCCGCCCCGACCTGATCGGCGCCCTCTACAACCTGGCCGAGATCACCTACGACCGTGGCCAGGTGAAGGACGCCGAGGCCTTCCTCATCCGCTACATGCGCCTGGCCAATCCGACGCTGGAATCCCTGTCCCTGGGCGTGAAGATCGCGCGCGCCAACGGCGACCGGGCCTCCGAGGACAGCTTCGTGCAGCAACTGCGACGCCGCTTCCCCGACGCGCCGCAGACCCGCGAAGCGATCGACGCCAAGAAGTAGGATCATCGTGGATCCCGCCGACGAACCCGCCATCGGCCGCGCGCCTGGGACCATCCTCGCCGCCGAACGCGAGCGCCAGGGCTTGTCGCGCGTCGATATCGCGCAGCGCCTGCACATGAGCGCCTCGCTGGGCGTGGCGCTCGAGGCCGGCGACTATACCCGGCTGCCGCGCGGCACCTTCCTGCGCGGCTTCGTGCGCAACTATGCGCGCCTGCTCGGCCAGGATGCGACCCCGCTGCTGGCTTCCCTCGCGGATGACGCGCCCCACCACTCGCGCCCCGGCCTCGTGGTCGCGAGCCAGAACATCCGCTTCGACCCGCTCGGCCAGCGCCTCTCCAACCCGTATGTGAAGGCCGCCGGCATCGCCACCGTGGTGGTTGCGGTCGCGTTTGCAACGATGTACTGGTGGTTGTTCGTCCGGCCCGCGCCGCCCGCGGCGCTGGCGGTGAAGAAGGCCGTCATCGCCGAGGCGCCGCGAGTCGAGCCGCTGCCTCTGCCGGTCGAGGCCCCGCGCATGGAAGCGCGACCCGTGGAACTGCCGAAGAAGGCCGATCCACCCCGGCCCGATCCCGCGAAGGCTGGCGCCAAGACCGTGCCGCCGGCGGCCGTCGTGGCTGCCGCGTCCGCAACTGCCGCCACGTCGCAGCCGGCGGACGCCGCCGTGGTCGCCGCGGGCGGCAGCGTCATCCGCCTCAAGTTCCGCGGCAGTGCCTGGGTCGAGATCAAGGACGGCCGCGGCAAGGTGCTGCTCTCGCGCAACAACCCCGGCGGCAGCGAGGCCGAAGTGATCGGCAAGGGCCCTTTCAGCGTGGTCGTGGGCAACGCTCCCGAAGTGACGATGTTCCTGAACGACCGCGAGTTCGACCTCGAGCCCCATACGCGCGTGGCCGTCGCGCGCTTCACCGTCCGATAAGGGTCCGCGCATGTCCGTTTCCCGCCGCGCTTCGCGCGCCGGCCGTGTGGCCGACCTGCTGATCGGCGGCGACGCCCCGATCCTGGTCCAGTCGATGACC
>JBKJYC010000497.1:0-3619 GCA_046715885.1 Usitatibacter sp. | reverse complement strand
GTACGGAGTCTGGTCGTACCATCACGGCGACAACGAGTTTTACCGGGGAGGGCCTGCGTACTTCTGGGAGGTCCTGGAACAAAACCCCATGTCCGGCGCGATCCTTCAAGTCCTGACGGAGGAATTGGACGCCGGCAAAGTCCTCTACAAGGGCCTCTTCGCCACGCATGAAGGACTCTCGCATGCTCGCAATCGCGTACAGCCCTACTGGGGCGCGTCGACGTTCGCAATTCAGAAGCTGCGCGAATTGCATGCGCGCGGCTGGGACCAGGTCGAGCGCAACCGGGTCGAGCCGGCTCCCTATCGGGGAAGGAAGGAAATCTATACGGAGCCCACGAATGGCGAGTTGCTGCGATGGCTGGTGCCAGTGCTGCTTGGCAAGGCCTTTCGGCGGGTGTTCCGTCGTCCGACCATCCCGCACTGGAGGATCGCGATCCGCGTGGGCGCACTGCCACTTCCGAGTTCAACGTCGCAGCCGGATATGAGCGGCTTCGAGTGGATCGAATCGCCAAGAGGCCGTTGTCATGCGGATCCGTTCGTCGTGGAGGAGGCCGGGAAGCACTGGGTTTTCTTCGAGGACTTCTGCTACGCCACCCAGCTTGGGAGAATCTCCTGCGCCGAAGTGCGCGATGGCCAGCTGGAACCGACGGTGACCGCTCTCGAGCGCCCGTATCACCTTTCCTATCCCTGCGTCTTCCGCGATGGCCTCACCTGGTACATGATTCCGGAAACCGTAGGTTCAGGCCGTGTCCAGCTGTACCGGTGCACCCGTTTCCCCGATCAGTGGGAATTCGAGCGTGAGTTGCTCAAGGGTTTCGCCGTCGACACCACGGTGTGGATCGAGAATGGCGTGTATTGGTTCTTCGTCACGTTCCAGGAGCCTCGGGGAAGCGCCACGCAACTCTGGCTCTACTCGGCTTCATCGCTCGAGGCTCCGTGGACTCCGCATCCAGCGAATCCGATTTCGACCGATGTCCGATACGCTCGCGGCGGCGGTGCGATTTTCCGGCATGCGGGCAAGCTGTTCCGACCCAGCCAGGACGATAGCGGCGAGTATGGGCGGCGAACGATGCTCAACGAAATCGTGGTCCTGAACCTTGAACAGTATCGGGAGGAGCCGCGTGTGACCGTCGAACCGGAATCCATGGAGGGCTTGACCGGCACCCATACCTATACACGCGCAGGCGCGGTCGAGTTGATCGACGGAAAGTCGCGTGTTACGGCAGACCAGGTTTTTTGAAGCCGCTACCTGCGACTGCGCACGGTGCTCGCGCCGCGCTCAGAGGCCGCTCCATCGCCGAGCTGGCCGATCGCGCCCTGCAGGCGGGCCGCGCTGCAATGGAGCGCGCAGGTCTGTCCGGCGACACGGCCGTTCCCACCGCGACGCAATGGCGAGGGGAACTGCGTGACGGCAGCGGCCTGCCTTTCGCCGACGCGGCCGCCGCACTGGCCGAGTTTCGCGCGGGGGCGCCCGCGCTCTTCTTCGCCGGGACCGCGGACGCTGCGGCTACGATTGCGGCGGTGCGCGCCGTGGATCCAGTCGCCGAATCACGTACGCTCGAGCTGGCCGCCGCCGCGGGACGCCACGGCCTGCTCGGCTACCACACCCTGGACTTCGGCACGCCACCGGATTGGCACCTCGATCCCGTGCATGGTCGCCGGGCGCCGCTGGTGCACTGGAGTGAGGTCCCCTATCTGGACGCGGACGTGGTCGGCGACCATAAGGTGATCTGGGAGCTCAACCGCCATCAGTGGCTTGTCCATCTCGCCAAGGCCTACCATTTCACCCATGACGAGCGCTGGGCCGAGCAGGCGCTCGCGCACATCGACGCGTGGATCGAGGCGAACCCGCGCAAGCGCGGCATCAACTGGGCGAGCAGTCTCGAGATCGCGTTTCGCGCGATCGCCTGGCTCTGGGTACTCTACCTGCTGCGCGATGCCAAGGCGCTCACCGCGGACCGATTTGGCAGGATCGTGCGCGTCCTTGCCGTGGGCGGCCGCCAGGTGGAGCACCACCTGTCCACTTGGTTCAGCCCGAACACCCACCTTACCGGCGAGGCGCTCGGGCTCCTGTACCTGGGCTGCGCGCTTCCCGGACTGAACGCTGCCGCTCACTGGCGCCATCTCGGCATGGCGATCCTGGCCGAGCACATGCCGGTACACGTGCGAGCCGACGGCAGCTACGTCGAGCAATCGACCCACTACGCCCGCTACACGGTGGACTTCCTGATCCATGCGATCGCGCTGGGTCGCCGCAGCGGGGTCGAGGTCCCGCGGGAGCTGACGGACGCGCTACGGCGTGGCGCGGTGTTCCTGCGCAATGTCGCCCGCCCCGACGGCACGATTCCGCTGATCGGCGACGACGACGGCGGCCGCGTGCTCTTCCTCGACCCCGGGCCCGCGGACAACGTGCGACCCACGCTGGCCGCGGCAGCGGCGATCATCGGCGACAGTACGCTGGCATTTCCGGCCGGCGCACCTTCCGAGGAAGTCGCGTGGCTTCTGGGGCCGGCAACCCTGTACGCGCAAGCCGCCGCTCCAGTTTCCACTCCAACGGGAGGGTCCCGATTCTTCCCCGATGGCGGATTCGCCGCGCTGCGCGACGGATGGGGAAGCGAAGCGTCGCTCGCCGTGTTCGACTGCGGCGTGCACGGGATGGGAAATGGCGGACACGCCCACGCCGACCTGGGCTCGCTCGACCTCACAGTGCGCGGGCGTCGCGTCATCGCCGATCCGGGAACATGGACGTACCTGACGGAAGGCGGCGCGCGCGATCGCTTTCGCGAGGCCGCGGCCCATGCCGTTGCGATGGTGGACGGTGAGGGCTCGGCCGAGCCCGGCGGAGCTTTCTCGTGGACCCGGATCCCGCGGGTGGTGACGTGCTCGGCACACCTGTCGGCCGAATGCGATATCGTCGCGTTCTCGCACGACGGGTTCCGGCATCTCGAGGATCCCGTCGACCATCGCCGCGCCCTGCTGCGCGTGCGCCGCGATTACTGGCTGGTCATCGACACCTTTCGGAGCGTTCGTCCACACCATGTCTCGATCTCCTATCCGCTGGCCTCGGGCTTGCGCGCGGTCCTCGATGGGTCGCGCGCCGTGATCGCCGATGGCGGCGGCGACGTCGCCCGGTTCCTCACGACTGTCGCAACGTGCGATTGGTGCGTGGAGGACGCGTGGACGTCGACCGCGTACGGCCGCCGCGAGCCGGCCATGCGACTCGTCCAGAGAATGTCATTCACCGGTGAACTGATAGCGGCGACACTGGTGCAGCCGGCTGATGGGGCGCCATTGGCCGCATTGCGCGTTGTCGGAAGCGGCGGCGAGGCTCAACTGGTGGTCGAATTTCTCTCGGGTGCCAGCGATACGTTGCGTGCGGATGGCGTTGCCAAGACGGGGTCCAGCTGATGTGCGGCCTCTGTGGGGTCGTGGTGGGTCCGCGATCCAACCGAACGGTGGACAAGGCGACCGTGGTGCGCATGCGCGACGTGATCGCGCACCGCGGACCGGACGGCTTCGGGATTCACCTCGGCCCGGGCGTGGGCCTCGGGCACCGCCGCCTGAGCATCATCGACGTGGCCGGCGGCGCGCAGCCGATGTATGCCGCGGACAACAAGGT
>JBKJYC010000496.1:0-4249 GCA_046715885.1 Usitatibacter sp. | reverse complement strand
CCCAGGTTCGCCGCCTCCTCTACGCCGCCGCTTTCCTTCGCGCCCTCGCCATCGGCCTGATGGCGGTCCTCATCGGCCTGTATTGCGCGCGGCTCGGATTCTCCGCGTCGCAGATCGGCGCCGTGCTCTCGGCCGCGCTGTGGGGCGCCGCATTGGCGGCGCTGCTCACCATGCTGTTCGGTTCGCGCTTCTCCGAGCGCGCGATGCTGGTGACCCTCACTGGCTTGCCGATCCTGGGCGGCGCGGTCCTCATCTCGACCGACGCGTTCCCGCTGGTGCTGGCGGCCGCGTTCGTGGGCATGTTCAACATCCACGGGCGCGACCGCGGCGCGATCCCGATCCTCGAGCAGGCTCTCTTTCCGGGGACCACCACGGACGCGAACCGCACGCGCGTCTTCGCCTGGTACAACGTGCTGCTGGACGTCGGCTACGCCGCGGGAGGCCTGCTCGCCGGGTTGCCGACGCTGCTCGAGTCGGCGTATGGGTTCTCATCCCTGGACGGGATGCGCCTGGCGCTCTCGCTCTTCTGCGTGCTGTATTTCGGCGCGGCGATCCTCTACGCGCGGCTGCCCGCGATGGTCGACGAGGTGAAGCCGGTGGGATTCACCCAGCTCTCGCCCGAGAGCCGGCCCATCGTCGTCAAGATCTCGCTCCTCTTCCTGCTCGACGCCTTCGGCGGCGGCTTCATCGGCACCGCGCTCTTCGCCTACTACTTCGCGGAGAAGTTCGCCGCCACGGCGGCCACGATCGCGTTCCTGTTCAGCGCCGGCCGGCTGCTTTCGGCGTTCTCGCACCTGGCTGCCGCGTGGCTGGCGCGGCGCATCGGGCTGGTGAACACGATGGTGTTCACGCACATCCCGTCCAGCTTTCTGCTCTTCACCATCGTCGCCGCCGACAGCTTCGCCTGGGCCGCGTTCTTCTTCCTGGTGCGCGAAGCGCTGAACGAGATGGACGTGCCCACGCGCCAGTCCTACGTGATGGCCGTGGTGAAGCCCCACGAGCGCCTCGCCGCCGCCGGCATCACCAACCTCGTGCGCTCCTGCGGCTGGGCCGCCACTCCGGTCCTCGCCGGCGCGATGATGCAGGGCTTCGGGCTCGGCGTGCCGCTGGTGGCCGCCGGCGTCACCAAGATCGGGTACGACTTGCTGCTGTGGCGCGAATTCCGGCGCGTGAAGCCGCCGGAAGAGCGCAGCCTCAGCGGATGAAGTAGCCGGAGACTTTCCAGGTCCCATCCGTGTCGCGCATCGGGGTCACGGTCTCGACGCTCGGGCGATTCTCGAACAGCGTGTCGTACTGGATCACGACGTACTCGCCTTCGGGAGCGTTCGGAAGGATGCGCGCGTACGTGACGGAGCGCACCTTGCGCGGCCCGGCGCCGCCCAGCGGGGCGCGCACGGCGACCATCGCCTTCTCCCAGTTCTCCCGCGTCACCGACTTCCGGAACAGCGCCGCTCCCTGGTCCCAGCTGGTGCCGTAGGCGCCGCCGTCCACGATAGCGAGCCACGCGTTGGCCGCGGCCTGCGCCGGCAATGTGTCCACGTCCTCCGCCTGGCCGGACGAGACCGCGACGGCGATCGCCAGCGCCACGATGAAATGCACGATCTTCATGGGATCCTCCTCCTAGGCCTTCTTCGGTTTCTTCACGCCGGCCCGCGGCGCGATGCCGCGGCGTGCGAGCGCATCGCGCAGCAGGTACTCGACCTGGCTGTTCACGCTGCGCAGCTCCGTCTGCGCGAGGCGCTCCAGCTCGGCCCACAGCTCCGGGTCGATGCGAAGCAGGAACGCCTTGCGATCGGACACCGATACCGCCTTACTGGTAAAGCGTGCCCGTGTTCACGACCGGCTGCGCATCGCGGTCGGAGCACAGCACCACCATGAGATTCGACACCATCGCCGCGCGGCGCTCGTCGTCCAGCTCCACCACGTTCTTCTCCGACAGGCTCTTCAGCGCCATCTCGACCATGGAAACGGCGCCCTGCACGATCTTGGTCCGCGCGGCGATCACCGCCTCGGCCTGCTGCCTGCGCAGCATCGCGCCCGCGATCTCCGCGGCGTACGCGAGGTGCGTGAGCTTGGCTTCCTGCACCAGGACGCCGGCCTGCTGCACGCGCGCCTGGAGCTCCGCGCGCAACGCGTCCGCCACGACCTCGGCTCCGCCGCGCAGCGTCACTTCCGCGCCCGCGCCGGTGTCCTCGCCCTCGTCGTAGTTGTAGCCCGTGGCGACGTGGCGCAGGGCCGACTCGCTCTGCACCTTCACGAAGTTCTCGAAGTCCTCCACGTCGAACAGGGCCTGCGCGGTGTCCTCGACGCGCCACACGACCACGGCGCCGATCTCGACCGGGTTGCCGCGCTTGTCGTTCACCTTGAGGGTGTCGATGTTGTGGTTGCGCGCGCGCACGCTCAGGCGCTTGCGGATGTTCCAGGGCCAGGTCCAGCGCAGGCCCGCCTTGCGCTCGGTGCCCAGGTAGTCGCCGAAGAGTGTCAGCACGCCCGCCTGGTTGGGCTGCAGCATGAAGAAGCCGCCGGCGATGAAGCCGACCGCCACGCCCGCGACGACCGCCAGGGGGATGGAGCGGCTCACGAACAGGAATACCACCAGGACGACCAGGCCCAGGAGGAGCAGCAGCATGAAGATGCCGTTGGCGGTCGTCGTCGACTTTTCTATGGTGCCGGTCTTGCGGTACTCGGACATGGTCGCTCCCGTGCAGGGACAGGGTGCCTGCTATTGATGTGATATCAGAATGCTACCGCGGCGAAGGAGTTGTCAAGCCCCGCTAGAATCGCTCCATGGATGCTCCGATCGTGGTCGATACCGCAACGCGCCTGGGCCCCGACGCCGCCGGACGCGTCGTCGTCTGTGGTTCCCACGGGGGTGTGTACGCCGCCTGGGTGCTGGCGAAGGCACGCGTGCGCGCTGCCATCAGCAACGATGCCGGCGTCGGCAAGGACGGAGCGGGCATCGGCGGGCTCGCCTGGCTGGAGCGCCTCGGCATCGCTGCCTGCACCGTCGCGAGCGCCAGCGCGCGGATCGCCGACGGCGCCGACGCGCTCGCCAACGGCCGCGTCTCGCACGCGAACGCGCTCTCCGCCGCGCTGGGATGCAAGCCGGGCATGCCGTGCCGCGAGGCGGTGGCGCACCTGCACCGCGCGCATCCGAGCACGGAGCCGGTCCCCGATCTCGGCGAAACGCGCGCGCGCATCGCCTCCTCGGGACATCGCCCGGTGTGGGCGATGGACTCGATCACCCTCGTGCAGGCATCGGACCGGCGCTCGATCGTCGTCTCGGGAACGCACGGCGCGTTGCTCGGCGGGCGCGCCGACGACGGTATCCTCGGGGTCGACGTGTTCGCGGCGTTTTTCAACGACGCGGGCGGCGGCAAGGACGGCGCCGGGTACGCGCGGCTTGCGGCGCTCGACCCGCGCGGCATCGCCGGCGCCACGGTCTCCGCCGACACCGCGCGCATCGGCGATGGCCGCTCCACCTACGACACCGGCGTGCTCTCGCGCGTGAACGCGGTCGGCAAGCGCCTGGGGCTCGACGAGGGCCTCACGGCGCGCGAAGCGGTCGCTCGCCTGCTGGGCCTCGCCTAGGGTCCTTCGATCACTTCGCGCACGACGAAGCGCGGGCGGCCACGAACCTCCTGGAGTATCCGTCCGACATACTCGCCGACGATTCCCAGGCCGAGGATGCCTACGCCGACGAGAAAGTAGAGGATCGCGAACAGCGTGAAGAGCCCTTCGGCCTCCGGCCCCGCGACGGCGCGGCGCACCAGGAGAAACGCGACCAGCAGGAGGCTTCCCGCGGCGACCAGCATCCCGAAGAGCGTGAAGACCTGCAGCGGCGCCAGGGAAAAGCCGGTCATGAGGTCGAAGTTGAGTCGAATGAGGCGGTAGAAGGGGTACTTGGATTCTCCCGCGGCGCGCGGTGCATGGTCGACCTCGATCTCCGCGGACTTCAAGGCATAGCGTTGCGCGAGCGCGGGAATGAAAGGCGAACTCTCCCCGGCCGAGGCGATGGTCTCGACGATGTGCCGGCGGTAGGCACGCAACATGCACCCCTGATCGCGCATCCGGATATGCGTGATGCGCTCGCGCAGACGGTTGAGCGTCAGCGACGCGAAGCGTCGGAAGGCGCTGTCCTTGCGTTCACGACGGTAGGTGCCGACCACGTCGTGGCCTTCCTCCATCTTGGCCACGAGCCTCGGGATCTCTTCCGGCGGATTCTGCAGGTCGGCGTCGAGCGTCACGA
>JBKJYC010000495.1:0-2972 GCA_046715885.1 Usitatibacter sp. | reverse complement strand
CCATTCGGCCATCCGTCGGTTTTTATAAAGTCCAACTCGTGCGTGGACGGGCCGCTCGCGCTCACTCTCTGCGTGTCTTCCTTGACCAGGGTGGTCTTGCCGTCCTTCAGGTAGGTCCAGCGCGATTTGAGCGTGGCCTCGCCGCTGCCGGTGGTAGCCACCGAGACGTAGATGGTGTCCTTGGGAGCGATCGTGGCACCACCCTGGACCTTCTTGTCCGCGCCGATGGCATTGCCGACGGTGACGGTGGACACGGCCACGCCGGCCGCGGGCGCCGGCGCGGGCGCGGTGGGCGGCGGCGGAGCCGTGGTCGTCTTCGCGGGCTCGTCCTTCTTGCCGCAGGATGCGAGCGCCAAGGCCATGGCGATCGCGGAAACAAATACCAGCGCGGTGTTCTTCATTGTGCGTCTCCGATCAGGATTTCGGCGGAATCTTGAGCTTCTGGCCGGGGAAGATCTTGTCCGGGTCCTTGAGCAGGTCGCGGTTCGCCTCGTAGATCCGGTTCCAGTCGCCGGCGTTGCCGTACTCGCGCTTGGCGATCTTCGAGAGGCTATCACCCGCGACCACCTCGTAGATCTTGGTCGCGGTCGTGCTGGAGCCGCTCTGCACGTTGGAGAAATCCGGGGCCTTCTCGTCCTTCGCGCCGTCCTTGTCGCTGCTCTTGCCGCTGTTCACGTTCCAGAAGTCGCTCATCGCCGCCTCCACGTAGGACAATGGGAAGAACCCGCGCCCATCGCGCGAACCTCCCACCTGAGGACAAGCGCCGGGCGCCGAAGTTGCCGGAACTAAGCGCCGCAACGGCGAATCCGTCTGTTTCATGGAAACCCAACCCGCTCCCTCCGAAGTCGAATGCCTGGTCGTCGGCGCCGGTCCGGCCGGCCTCACGGCTGCCCTCTACCTCGCGCGCTTTCGCCGCTCATTGGCCCTCGTCGATGCGGGTGACAGCCGTGCGGAGTGGATTCCAACGACGCACAACTACCCGGGCTTTCCCGACGGGCTCTCGGGCCGCGAGCTGCTCGCCCTGCTTCGCGAGCAGGCCGCGCAATACGGCGTGGTGCTGACGCAGTCCAGGGTTACTTCGCTGGAACGCCAGGGTGAGCGCTTCATCGCCACGCTCACCGGCCGGCGCGTCGTCGCGCACAAGGTGGTGCTGGCGACCGGCGTGGAGGACAAGCGTCCGCCGATGGACGATCTCGAGGAAGCGGTGCGCGCAGGCTGCGTGCGCTTCTGCCCCATCTGCGACGGCTTCGAGGTCCTCGACCGGAAGCTCGCGGTCTACGGCGATCCCGCCCTGGCGCTCGGGCATGCGCGCTTCTTGCGCACCTACACCGCGGACCTGACGATGATCGTCCCTCCGGAAGCGCAGGTCCGTGAAGCGGACCGCGAAGCCATGGCCACCGAGGGCATCGCGCTGCTCGACTCGCCCATTGAGACGATCCGCTGCGCCGCCGGCGGCGGCGCCCTCGCCTGCGCCGCGGATGGCAGCGAACACCGCTTCGACACGATCTACCCGATGCTGGGCTGCCGGATGCGCAGCGAGCTCGCGATCGCGCTCGGCGCCCGATGCACCGAGGCGGGCGACGTGATCTGCAACGCGCACCAGGAGACTTCCGTGCCCGGGCTCTACGCCGCGGGCGATGTGGTGAGCGCCCTGAACCAGGTGAGTGTCGCCACCGGGCACGCGGCGATCGCGGCCACCGACATCCACAACAAGCTGCCGCCGAATCCCCGGGCCGAAACCTCCCGCGGGTGAATCATCCGGGGTGCCGGGAGTCCAACCGGACTGGCAACGTGGGGGACCGCACGTTCCTTGGGTGAGGGGTCGCTCGATGCTGCACGAATTCCTGGACGCGAACCGCGACGAGTTGATCGAGCGTTGCCGTGCGAAGGTCGCGCGGCGGTTGGCACTGCGGCCGACGCGCACTGAGATGGAGAACGGCATCCCGCTGTTTCTCGGGCAGTTGATCGAGATGCTTCGCAGCGAGCAGGTGCCCGAGGGCTGGGACGATCCCAAGGTGTCGCGGATTCGAGGAAACCACCGGCAGGAGCGTGCGCAGGGAGATCGGCAGAGCTGCCGCGAAACACGGGCATGAGTTGCTCCAGCATGGCTTCACGGTGAACCAGGTGGTCCACGACTATGATGACCTGTGCCAGGCCGTCACCGAGCTCGCCATCGAGAAGAACGCGCCGGTCTCCCCCGGGGAGTTCAAGACCCTCAACCGTTGCCTCGACCAGGCGATCGCCGATGCGGTCTCCGAGTTACCGGGAACCGGATGCGTATTCACCATCGACTTGCCGCGCGCGGAAGGCCGCCGGGAAGATCCGGAGAGTGCGGCGACCACGAATGCGTCGAACCCTGACAAAAAAAACGCCTATGAGCGTTACCGCACATACAGAATCCCCTTTTGATCGTAAGGTGTTTGTCACCTGCCAGCCGCCAGGTTGGTCACGAAGGACGAGGTAACACCATGTACGAATTCCTCAGGGCGAATCGCGCGGAGTTGATCGCGCGCTGCCGCACGAAGGCCACGCAACGGCTGCTCCCAGGCATGCCTTCGGTGGAGAGCGAATACGGAATCCCGCAATTCCTGACGCAGCTGACCGAGACTTTTCGCCTCGAGCAGACGCCCGAAGCGATGGCGCGCCACCAGGCTATGGGCGCCAAGCGGCCCTCCCTGGCGTTGGTCCCGACGGACATTGCCAGCACCGCTGCCAGGCACGGCGAAGAACTGCGCCACCAGGGCCTCACCATCGACCAGGTGGTCCATTGCTACGGGGACGTCTGCCAGGCCCTGACCGAGCTTGCCATGGAAAACAACGTGCCGATCTCGGCGGATGCGTTCCACACTTTCAATCGGTGCCTCGACGATGCCATCGCCGATGCTGTCACGTCCTTCACCCGGGATCCTGTATGTGCGATCCCCGAGGCGGAGGGCGTGGCCACAGACGGACGGCGGGATTCGCGCGAGCAT
>JBKJYC010000494.1:0-3644 GCA_046715885.1 Usitatibacter sp. | reverse complement strand
GACGACGTGCATGGTGTTCTTCCAGTTCGTGCTGCTCCTGGGCTACGCGTACTCGCACTTGATCACGACGCACCTGGCGCCACGCAAACAGGCCGTCCTCCACGTCGCGTTGCTGGTGGCGAGCCTCGTCTTGCTGCCGATGGCGCCGGACGCGATGTGGAAGCCGACAGGCGCGGAGAATCCCGTCGGGCGCATCCTCGCCCTGCTTTTCGCGACCGTGGGCTTGCCGTACTTCATGCTCTCCTCCACGAGCCCGCTGCTCCAGGCGTGGTTCGCGCGCGAGTTCCCGGGGGCGAGCCCCTACCGGTTGTTCGCCCTTTCGAATTTCGCCTCGATGCTGGCGCTGCTCGGCTACCCGTTTCTGATCGAGCCGCGTTTCGACAATCCGGGCCAGTCCGTCGGGTGGTCGGCAGGCTATGTCGGCTTCGTGCTCCTGTGCGCGGGACTCGCCTGGAAAGCCCGCGGGTTACCGCAGCAGGCGCCCTCGGCCGCCATGGGCGCGACCACGCCGCAACCGGGCGCGGACGAGGCCCGGCCCACGCCGGGGCGCATCGCGCTGTGGCTGGTGCTTTCGGCGATGGGATCGGTGGTGCTGCTTGGCGTCTCCAACCACCTCACCCAGAACGTCTCGTCCATTCCGCTGCTCTGGGTAGTGCCGCTGGCGATCTACCTGCTCACCTTCATCCTTTGCTTCGAGGGCCGCGACTGGTACAAGCGCGATGCCTACCTCGGCTTCCTTGTCTGGATCGTGTGCGTGATGGCGTGGTTCCTCGCCGACCGCAGCCTGCAGTTCGAGCTGCTCTGGCACCTCGCGGTCTTCAGCGTCGGCCTCTTTTTCGTGTGCATGTTCTGCCACGGCGAGCTGGCGCGGATGCGCCCGGGGCCGCGGCACCTGACGCTTTTCTACCTCGTGGTCTCGCTGGGCGGCGTGGTGGGCGGCGTGCTGGTCGGGATCATCGCGCCGGTCACCTTGCCGGGCTTCCTGGAGCTCGAGATCGCGCTGGTGGTCGTGGCCCACCTGGCACTCGCGCTGAACTTGAACCGGCCGCTGCCGATCGTCGGGATGTTCGCCCTGGTTGCGGCTTTCACGGTGGGGGCGCTGATCTACCGCGTGCACCACTTCACCCAGGACACGCTGCATATCGAGCGCAACTACTATGGCGTGCTCCGCGTGAAGGAAGTGACCTCGCGCAGTGACGATCCCGAGACCCGCTACCGCTCACTCGTGCATGGCGCGATCCTGCACGGCGAGCAATGGCTGAGCGAGAAGTTCCGGCGCTCGGCGACGACCTACTACAAGCCCGGCTCGGGCATCGGGATGGCGATCCTCGCCCACCAGGGACAGCCGATCAAGGAGGGCGTGATCGGGCTCGGCACCGGCACGCTCGCGGCCTACGGCGATGCCGATGACGTCTACCGCTTCTACGACATCAACCCGGCGGTGGAGCGCATCGCCAGCGAGTATTTCACGTACCTCAAGGACACGCCGGCCAAGGTGGAGTTCGCGCTCGGCGACGCGCGCCTGCAGCTCGAGCGCGAGGCGCCGCAGGGATTCGACGTGCTCGCCGTGGATGCCTTCACCGGCGACTCGATCCCGACGCACCTCATCACCTACGAGGCGGTGGGCGCTTTCCTGCGGCACATGAAGCCCGACGGCGTCATTGCCTACCACGTCTCCAACCGCTTCCTCGACCTGAAGCCGGTGCTGCTCGCCATCGCCGAGAAGCACGGGCTCGAGTACGCCTACGTCGACCAGAAGTCCGGCGAGGGCGATACCACGAGCGATTGGGTGCTGCTCTCGCGCAGCAAGAAGGTGATCCTGCGGCCCGAGATCGTGGCCTCGACCGAGCCGGTGGCGCCGCAGCCGGAGTGGGGGCTCTGGACCGACTCGCACAACAACCTGGTCCAGGTCTTCAAGCACTAGCCGCCTTACGCGGGCTCCCCGGAAAGCGCGGAGGCGACGCGCTCGGCGATGAACGCGCTCACGCGCTCGTTGGATTCCAGCGTGACGCCGGCAATGTGCGGCGTGAGCAGGACGTTCGGCGCCGAGGCGAGCGGGCTGCCGGCCGGCAGCGGCTCGTGCTTGAAGACGTCGACCGCGGCCGCGCCGAGGTGCCCCTCCTGCAAGGCCTGCGCGAGCGCCGCTTCGTCCACCACGCCACCGCGCGCGGTGTTGATGAGGATGGCTCCGCGCTTCATCTGCCGCAGGCGCTCGCCGCCGAGCAACCCCTGGGTGGCCGGCGTGAGGGGGATGTGCATCGAGACCACGTCGCTCGCCGCCAGCAGCTGGTCCAGGCTGCCACGGGTGGCGCCCACGTCGCGCCAGGCGGGCGCGGAAGGCTCTAGAACCGGATCGTGCGCCACCACGCGCATTCCCAGGGCCACCGCCTTGCGCGCGGTCAGCTGGCCGATGGCGCCGAATCCGATCACGCCCAGGGTCTTGCCCGAGAGGTCACGCCCCTGCGAGAGCATCTGCCGCGGCCAGCGGCCGGAAGCGACCGCCGCGGTCGAGAGGTACGCGGCGCCGCGCAGCAGGATCATGGCCGTGGCGACCACATACTCGGCCACGGATTCGGCGTTCGCGCCGGTGGCCGCGATCACCTCGATGCCGCGGGCCCTGCAGGACTCCACGTCGATGTTGTCGAGTCCCACCCCGAGTCGCCCGACCACGCGCAAGCGCGGGGCCGCGGCGAGCGCCTCGCCACGCACCTGCGAGCGGTCGCGAACGATCCACGCGTCCGCTTGCGCCAGCGTCTGGTGCAGCGCGGCGGAATCGTCCACCAGCGCGGGCCGATAGTCGACATCGAAGCGGCGACGCAACCGCTCGACGGCGGGCGTGTCCATGAATTCACTGATCACGATGCGATCGGACATGACGCCTCCATCATGACCGGCCGATGTTCTCGACCGCAAGATGCGCGCTCACTTCCTCGCGGTCGTGGTACAGCTGCCGCAGGCGCAGGCGCGCCTGCACGCCCCCCAGCGCGGCTTCGATGCGCTCGCGGCACGCGAGCACCTCCTCCCAGCGCTTCTTCATCGGCAGCTTGAGGTTGAAGATGGTCTCGCGGCACCAGCCCTCGCGGATCCAGCGCGCCGCCCGCTCCGCGACGCGCGAGGGCTGCTCCACCATGTCGCATACCATCCAGTCCACCGGCTCGGGCGGCCGGTAGCGAAGCCCGTCCTCGCGGCGGTGCTTCACCAGGCCCGTGTCGAGCAGCCCGGGATCCATGGGCCCATTGTCGACCGCGGTGACCCGGATGTGGCGCTGCACCAGCTGCCAGCTCCAGCCGCCCGGCGAGGCGCCGAGGTCGACCGCGGACATGCCGGGCTGCATGCGCTTCTCGGCTTCCTCGGGCCCGAGGAACTCCACGATCGCCTCCGCGAGCTTGAGCGTGGAGCGCGAGGGGGCGCCGCGCGGCATTCGGATCCGCGGAATGCCCATCGGCCATGGGGAGCTGTTGGCGATGGCCGAGACGCCGACGTAGCACGCGCTGCCGCCCACGAAGAAGATGTGCAGGCGATCGGGCGACCTGGGCTCGTCGAACGTGAGTCCCGCCTGGGCCAGAGCGCGCTCGAGGTGCGGCATCAGGGGACGTGTGAGCGTGGAGAGCGCCTTGCCGTCGTTGGTATCGGGCATCTCGACC
>JBKJYC010000493.1:0-2555 GCA_046715885.1 Usitatibacter sp. | reverse complement strand
TCGCACGAGAGCACGAGCGTCGGCTCGTCGAAGAACGGGTCCATGCGAACGGAATCCGGGTCCGGCATCAGCAGCATGTCCGAGGCCTCGATGCCCTTCCATCCGGCGATCGAGGAACCGTCGAATGCATGGCCGTCGGTGAACTTGTCCTCGCCGAAGGCCTTCGTCGGGACCGTGACGTGCTGTTCTTTTCCTTTGGTGTCGGTAAAACGAAGGTCGACGAACTTGACCTCGTTTTCCTTGATCATCTTGAAAACGTCGCCGACTGCCATTTATTTCTCCTGAGGGTGATTGATGCGCGGTAATGGTGAATGCGCGGCCGCGTGAAGCCGGTCGAGGCTTCCGAATAGCGAAAAACATGCCACACGGGATCGCACATAACTTGTTGAAATCACATCGCTACTACGGCTACCAACGCTCCCAATGCACAGTATCGGTGCGCATGAGTGATTCATGCACCAGCATAGAACATTCGGGGTGGGTCGCCTTCTGGCGCGGCCGTGGACACTATATCTAATGTCGGCGAGCGAGCGTTTCGTGGTGATCGGCAACCCGGTGGCGCACAGCCTCTCGCCCACCATTCATGCGCGCTTCGCGAAGCAGGCCGGCGTGGCGCTCGAGTACGCGACGTTGCTCGCACCCCTCGACGACTTCACCGGCGCGGCGCGGCGTTTCTTCGAAGCGGGCGGCCGTGGCGCGAACGTGACGCTGCCGTTCAAGATCGATGCGCTGCGCTTTGCCGACACGTCGAGTGAGCGCGCGCGGCTCGCCGGCGCGGCAAACGTGCTGACCGCGAAGCAAGGCCGCATCGAGGCCGACAACACGGATGGCGCCGGGCTTGTCGCCGACCTCACGCGCAACCTCGGGCTCGACTTGCGTGCCGCGCGCATCGTGATCCTCGGCGCCGGCGGAGCCGCGCGTGGCGTCATCGCGCCGCTCCTGGCACTCCTGCCCGAGACCCTTGTGATCGCAAATCGCGCACCTACGAAGGCGCGCGAGCTCGCCTTGCAGTTCCAGGCGCTGGGGCCGGTGCGCGCGAGTGCCCTGGATCGCATCGAGGGCGGACCCTTCGACCTCGTCCTGAACGCGACCTCGGCTTCGACGCACGGCGAGGCGCTCGGGCTGCCGCCGGGCACGATCGCCGGCGATACCTGGGTTTACGACCTGGCCTACGGGCGTGCCACCAGGCCCTTCCTCGATCGCGCGCGCGCGGGCGGCGCCCGCGTTTCCGATGGACTGGGAATGCTGGTCGAGCAGGCCGCGGAAGCCTTCCTCGCGTGGCATGGACGGCGACCGGACACCGGCGCCATCCTGGCGGCGCTGCGCGCGAACGCATGAAATTCTTCATGCGCTTCGCGGCCTGGACCATCGCCACGCTGGCGGGCGCGCTCATCGTCTACGAGCTCTCGTTCCTCGCGCGCGTGTGGTGGTGGAAGGACCACAATCCCCAGACCACCGCGTTCATGGACGGGCATCTCGAGCGCCTTCGCGAGCGCAAGCCCGAAGCCAAGCTGAAGCACCAGTGGGTTCCCTACGAGCGGATCTCGCCCAACCTGAAGCGCGCCATCGTCGCCGCCGAGGACGCGCGTTTCGTCGAGCACGAGGGCTTCGACTGGGAGGCCATCGAGAAGGCCATCGAGCGCAACAAGCGGAAGGGCAAGGTGACGCGCGGCGGCTCGACCATCTCCCAGCAACTCGCCTAGAATCTGTTTCTGTCCGGCAGCCGCACCCTTTGGCGCAAGGGCCAGGAGGCGTTGATCACGGTGATGATCGAGAACCTCTGGTCCAAGCGCCGCATCCTCGAGGTCTACCTGAACGTGATCGAATGGGGCGACGGCGTCTTCGGCGCCGAGGCTGCCGCTCGCCACTACTACGGTACCGGCTCGTCCAACCTCTCGCCGGATGCGGCCGCGCGCCTGGCCGCGATGGTCCCGAACCCGCGCTTCTATGATCGCAACCGCAACACCGCGTGGCTGCAGCGCAAGACCGGCATGATCCTCGCGCGAATGCCCGCGGCCGAGCTGCCGTAGCCGCTTACAATGGCGGGCCATGGCCCGCCGCCCCGACGACATCCCGCGCTCCGCGTCGCCCCAGGACCACCTGGAGGCGGTGTCCGTGCTGATCGGGCGCATGCGCGACCTGGTCGACGTGCGCCGCCGGCTGGAATCGCTGCACCCGGCGGACGTCGCCTACATCCTCGAGGGCGTGCCGCTCGAGCAGCGCCTCGTCATCTGGGGACTGATCCCGCCGGAGCGCGAGGGCGACATCCTCCTCGAGGTCTCCGACGGCGTGCGCGAGACGCTGCTCGCGGACATGAACAGCGCGGAGATCGTCGCCGCGGCCCAGCACCTCGAACCCGACGAGATCGCCGACCTGGCGCCCGACCTCTCCGAGGAGGTCGTGCAGGACATCATCGAGGCGCAGGACGTCGAAGACCGCGCCGAGCTGCAGTCGGCGCTGTCGTACCCGGAGGGCACGGTCGGTGCGCTGATGGACTTCGAGGTGGTCAGCATCCGCGACGACGTCACGGTGGAGGTGGCGCTGCGCTACCTGCG
>JBKJYC010000492.1:0-6367 GCA_046715885.1 Usitatibacter sp. | reverse complement strand
GCATTGGAGTGGTGACCCCCGAGCGCGCCCAGGCGCTGGGCTTCACCGGCCCCATGCTGCGCGGCTCGGGCGTCGCCTGGGACCTGCGCAAGAAGCAGCCCTACGAGGTGTACGACCGCCTCGACTTCGACATCCCGGTGGGCACGAAGGGCGACTGCTACGACCGCTACCTCGTGCGCGTGCAGGAGATGCGCGAGTCCAACCGCATCATCCAGCAGTGCATCGCGTGGCTGCGCAAGAATCCCGGCCCGGTGATCACCAGCAACCACAAGGTGGCGCCGCCCACCCGCGAGGAGATGAAGGCCTCGATGGAGGAGATGATCCACCACTTCAAGCTCTTCTCGGAGGGCTTCCACGTGCCCGCCGGCGAGGTTTACGCGGCGGTGGAGCACCCGAAGGGCGAGTTCGGCATCTACCTCGTGTCCGACGGGGCCAACAAGCCGTGGCGCATGAAGATCCGCGCGCCCGGCTTCCCCCACCTCGCCGCGATGGACGAGATGACCAAGGGGCACATGATCGCCGACGTGGTCGCCATCATCGGCACCATGGACATCGTGTTCGGGGAGATCGACCGATGACAGGCGCAAGGTACGGGGCGCGAGGCGCGCGATGATCGAAAAGCGCGTGATCAACATCGACGAGCTCAAGCTCGAGCGCTTCGAGAAGGGCGACAAGTTCGCCTGCGACGCGGTGCGCATCGGCCCGCTCCTTGGCGCGAAGGAGCTGGGCTACTCCTACGATGTCGTCCCCCCGGGCAAGCGCTCGTGCCCGTTCCACAGCCACCACGGCGAGGAGGAGATGTTCTTCATCGTCTCCGGTACGGGGACGCTGCGCTACGGCGCGCAGACGCGCAAGGTGCGCGCGGGCGACTTCATCTGCTGCCCCACGGGCGGGCCCCAGACGGCGCACCAGATCGTGAACGACTCGGACGCGCCCCTCGCCTACATCTCCGTCTCGACGATGCTGCCCGCGGAAATCTGCGAGTACCCCGATTCGGGCAAGGTGGGTGCCTTCGGCGGTGCCAGCACGCCGCGGCTGCGCCACATGACGCCGGCGGCAAGCGCCGTGGACTACTGGAAGGACGAGGCATGAGCCTGCTCTCGGCAGCCGCACTCGCGAAGATCGAGCGCGAGACCGCGAAATACCCGTCCGAGCAGCGGAAATCGGCGGTGATGAGCGCCCTCGCCATCGCGCAGGACGAGCACGGCTGGCTTTCGAACGCGCTGATGGAAGCGGTGGCCAGGGTGCTCGGCATGCCTCCGGTGGCGGTGTACGAGGTCGCCACCTTCTACGCCATGTACAACCTGAAGCCGACGGGCCACAAGGTGACGGTGTGCACCAACCTGCCGTGTGCGCTCTCCGGCGGCGTCGCGGCCGCGGATTACCTGAAGGACAAGCTCGGCGTGGACTTCGACCAGACCACCAGCGACGGGCGCTTCACGCTGAAGGAAGGCGAGTGCCTGGGCGCCTGCGGCGACGCGCCGGTGCTGCTGGTGGACAACAAGCGCATGTGCAGCTTCATGACCAACGAGAAGCTCGACCAGCTGATCGAGGAGCTGAAATGAGCCTGCTGGATTACGGCCCCGACGCCGTCATCATGAAGGGCCTCGACGGCAGCAACTGGCACCTGAAGGACTACGAAGCGCGCGGCGGCTACCAGGCGCTGAAGAAGATCGTCGAGACGAAGATGCCGCCCGACGCCGTCATCGCCGAGGTGAAGCAGTCGGCACTGCGCGGGCGCGGCGGCGCGGGGTTCCCCACCGGCCTCAAGTGGTCGTTCATGCCCAAGGCCTTCACCGGCCAGAAGTACATCGTCTGCAACTCCGACGAGGGCGAGCCGGGCACGTTCAAGGACCGCGACATCATGCGGTTCAACCCGCACATCCTCATCGAGGGGATGATCATCGCGGGCTACGCCATCGGCGCCACGGTGGGCTACAACTACATCCACGGCGAGATCTGGGCCGAGTACGAGCTCTTCGAGCAGGCTCTCGAGGAGGCCCGGAACGCCGGCTACCTCGGGACCAACCTCCTCGGCGGGGGCTTCGACTTCGAGCTTCACGCCCACCACGGCTATGGCGCCTACATCTGCGGCGAGGAGACGGCGCTGCTGGAGTCGCTGGAAGGCAAGAAGGGCCAGCCGCGCTTCAAGCCGCCCTTCCCGGCCTCCTTCGGCCTCTACGGGAAGCCGACGACGGTCAACAACACCGAGACCTTCGCGGCGGTGCCCTCGATCATCGTGAACGGCGGCGACTGGTTTCTCGGCCTCGGCAAGCCCAACAACGGCGGGACCAAGATCTTCTCCGTCTCCGGCCACGTGGCGAAGCCCGGCAACTTCGAGGTGAAGCTGGGCACGCCGTTCGCGAAGCTCCTGGAGATGGCCGGCGGAATGCGCGGCGGCAAGAAGCTGAAGGGCGTGATCCCCGGGGGCTCGTCGATGCCGGTCCTTCCGGCCGACGTGATGATGGCCATGGACATGGACTACGACTCGATCGCCAAGGCCGGCTCGATGCTGGGCTCGGGCGCGGTCATCGTGATGGACGAGGACACCTGCATGGTGAAGGCCGCGGAGCGCCTGGCCTACTTCTATTTCGAGGAGTCCTGCGGACAATGCACGCCGTGCCGCGAGGGCACCGGCTGGCTCTACCGCATCATCAACCGCATCGAGCACGGCGAGGGCCGCATGGAAGACCTGGACCTCCTGCTCGACCTCGCGGACAACATCCAGGGCCGCACCATCTGCGCGCTCGGCGACGCGGCGGCGATGCCGGTGCGCGCGTTCGTGAAGGTCTTCAGGGACGAGTTCGTGCACCACATCCAGCACAGGCGCTGCCAGGTCGGGCCCGGGGGCTACAGCTCGGAAAGCGTGCACTACACCCGGGCCGGGCTCGATCAGCAGCTGGCGGCCGACTGACATGCCCATCAACCTCGAGATCGACGGCACACCCGTCACGGTGGAAAGCGGCCAGACGGTGATGGAGGCCGCGAACAAGCTCGGCTTCTTCGTGCCGCACTTCTGCTATCACAAGAAGCTCTCCATCGCCGCCAACTGCCGCATGTGCCTGGTGGAGATCGCGAAGGCGCCCAAGCCGCTGCCGGCGTGCGCCACGCCCGCCACCGAGGGCATGAAGGTCCTCACGCATTCGAAGTTCGCCATCGACGCCCAGAAGGGCGTGATGGAGTTCCTCCTCATCAACCACCCGCTCGACTGCCCGATCTGTGACCAGGGCGGCGAGTGCCAGCTCCAGGACCTCGCCGTGGGCTACGGGGCGTCCTCCTCGCGCTACGCCGAGGAGAAGCGCGTCGTGGTGAACAAGAACCTGGGCCCGCTCATCGCCACCGACATGACGCGCTGCATCCACTGCACGCGCTGCGTGCGCTTCGGCCAGGAGGTGGCCGGCGTGATGGAGCTCGGCATGGCCGGGCGCGGCGAGCACGCGGAAATCCTCGCCTTCGTCGGTCGCACCGTGGACTCCGAGGTCTCCGGCAACATGATCGACCTGTGCCCGGTCGGCGCGCTCACCTCGAAGCCGTTCCGCTACACCGCGCGCTCCTGGGAGCTCTCGCGGCGCAAGTCCGTCTCCGCGCACGATTCGCTCGGCTCTGCTCTGGTGGTCCAGACCAAGCAGGACCGCGTGATGCGCGCGCTGCCGCTCGAGGACGAGACCCTGAACGAGTGCTGGATTTCGGACCGCGACCGCTTTGCCTACGAGGGCCTGGCCAGCGACGAGCGCATCACGCGCCCGATGGTGAGGCGCTCGACCGGCTGGGCCGAGGTGGACTGGAGCGAGGCGCTCGACATCGCCGCCAAGGGCCTGAAGGACGTCGTGGTCCAGCATGGCGGCGATTCGCTCGGCGCGCTCGTGGCGCCCAACCTCACGGTCGAGGAGCTGCACCTTGCCCAGGCGCTGGTGCGCGGCCTGGGCTCCGACAACATCGACTACCGCGTGCGCCAGGCCGCGTTTCCGAAGACGCTGGGCGCGCCCTGGCTCGGCATGGACGTTGCCGGCCTCTCGGGGCTGGAAGCGGTGCTGCTGGTGGGCTCCACGCTGCGCAAGGAGCAGCCCCTGCTCGCCACGCGGCTGCGCGGCGCGGCGAAGAAGGGCCTCGCGATCAACGTGCTGCACGTCGCCGACGACGAGCTGCTGATGGCGGTGGCGAACAAGTTCATCGTCAAGCCCTCGGCGCTCGCCGCCGAGCTGGCTGCGGTGGCCAACGCGAGCCTCGGAAAAAGCGCGCCGGACGCCGCGAAGGCGATCGCGTCGAGCCTGAAGGGCCGCAAGAGCGCGATCCTCCTCGGCCACTACGCCCAGCAGCACCCGCATTACGCGGAGCTGCTGGCCGTCGCGCACGAGGTGGCGAAGCACACCGGAGCCACCGTGGGCATCCTTCCCGATGGCGCGAATGCGGTGGGCGCCCACCTGGCAAGGGCGATTCCCGCCAAGGGCCTGGATGCCCGCGCCATGCTCGCCGCCCCGCGCCGCGCTTACCTGCTGGCCGGGCTGGAGCCCGAGTTCGATTGCGCGCCGGGCGCCACCCGGGCGCTCGCGGGCGCGGAGTTCGTGGTCGCGCTGGCGTCGTACCGCAACGGCATCACGGACAACGCCCACGTGATCCTGCCGATCGGCCCGTACACCGAGACCGGCGGGACCTTTGTCAACCTCGAGGGGCGCGCGCAGTCGTTCAACGCCGCAGTGAAACCGCTCGGCGAATCACGCCCCGCGTGGAAGGTGCTGCGCATGCTGGGAGTCACGCTGGGGCTGAAGGGTTTCGAGGCCGAGACGCTCGAGGCCGTGCGCCGCGGCATCGCGCCCGAGCTCACGGCGTGGGCGAGGGCGGGCGTGAACAACGGCTTCGATGGCGCGGGCGCCCCCGGCCCCAGGATCGATGGCAAGCTCGAGCGCATCGCGGAAGTGCCCATCTACTGGGGCGACCCGGTCGTGCGCCGCTCCGCGCCGCTGCAGAAGACCGCCGATGCGCTCCTCGCGGCGCGCGCGCGCTTCGGGCCCGCCACCTTCGCCGGCCTGGCGCTGGTCGAGGGCCAGCACGTGAAAGTCCGCCAGGGCGGGGGCGAGGCGGTGCTGGTCGCCGCCATCGACGCGGCGGTGCCCGAGGGCTGCGTGCGCATCGCGCGCGGCCTTCCCGAGACCGCGATGCTGGGCGAGGGCGAGGTCACGGTCGACAAAGTTGCCGTGGAGCGCGCCGCATGAACGCCTTCCTCGGCCAGGCGCAATCGAGCGTGACCGGCTGGTTCGGCCCCGAATACGGGCCTTACGCGTGGATCTTCGCGAAATCCATGGGCAGCATCGTGCTCGTGCTGGTGCCGCTGCTCCTCACGGTGCTCTATTACCAGCTTGTGGAGCGCTGGGTGATCGGCTGGATCCAGGTGCGCAAGGGTCCGAACCGCGTCGGCTGGAAGGGCGTCCTGCAGCCCGTCGCCGATGCGATCAAGCTGCTCATGAAGGAGCAGATCATCCCCTCGGGCGCCTCGAAGGGGCTGTTCCTGCTGGCGCCCATCATCGCCGTGGCCCCCGCGCTGGGCGTCTGGGCCGTGGTGCCGTTCGCGCCGGGCTGGGTGATCGCCAACGTCGATGCCGGGCTGCTCGTGGTGCTTTCGCTCACCTCGATGGGCGTCTACGGGATCATCGTCGCGGGCTGGGCGTCGAACTCGAAGTACGCGTTCATCGGCGCCATGCGCTCGGCTGCCCAGGTCGTGTCCTACGAGATCGCGATGGGATTCGCGCTCGTCGGAGCGCTCATGGCCGCGCAGAGCATGAACCTGACCGATGTCGTGATGCGCCAGGATGGCAAGTACGGCCTGCTCGAGTGGTTCTGGATCCCGCTCGCCCCGCTCTTCGTCGTCTACTTCATCGCCGGCCTCGCGGAGACCAACCGCCACCCGTTCGACGTGGCCGAGGGCGAGAGCGAGATCGTGGCCGGCTTCCACGTCGAGTACTCGGGCATGACCTTCGCGGTCTTCTTCCTCGCCGAGTACGCGAACATGATCCTCGTGTGCGTGCTGGCGAGCCTGCTGTTCCTCGGCGGCTGGCTCTCGCCGTTCCCGGTCTACTACCTCGACGGCACGCGCCTCGCGTTCCTCGCCGTGCCCGGCATCTGGTGGTTCCTCGCCAAGATCGGCTTCTTCATGTTCGTCTTCCTCTGGGTGCGCGCGTCGTTCCCGCGTTATCGCTACGACCAGATCATGCGCCTGGGCTGGAAGGTGTTCATTCCGGTGACGCTGGTATGGATTATCGTGCTCGGCGCGTGGATGCAGACCCCCTTCTGGATATGGTGGAAATCATGATCGACAAGGTGCGCGGATTTTTCCGCACGTTCCTGTTGTTCGAACTGGTGAAGGGCATGATGC
>JBKJYC010000491.1:0-7209 GCA_046715885.1 Usitatibacter sp. | reverse complement strand
GACATGCCCGAGCCGCCGATGCCGACGAAATGGATGCGCTTCACCTTATGCCGCACGGTCGAGCTCCATGCAGGCATTGGCGCAGGCGAGCGTGGCCCCGGGCTTGCCGAGGGCGCGGGCCTTCGTGGCGATGGCGAGGAGTTGCGCGCGGGTGAGGTTGCGCAGCGTCTCGGCGAGGACCGGCGGCGCGGTCTGGAGCTGCTTCAGCGCCAGGCCGGCGCCGCGCTCGGCGAGGAAATTGGCGTTCGCCGCCTGCTCGTCGGCGACGAACCATGGCAGCGGAAACAGGATCGCGGCGACGCCCGCGGCGGAAATCTCCGCCACCGTCACCGCCCCGGAACGGCCGATCATCACGTCGCACCACGCGTAGCGCGCCGCCATGTCGTCGATGAATGGCAGCACTTCGCCCTCCACGCCCGCCTCGCGATAGTCGGCCGCGAGCTTCTCGTGGAGCCTGGCGCCCGCCTGGTGGACCACTTGCGGCCGCTCCGCGGCGGCCATCGATTTCAACGCCGCGAGCACCAGGTCGTTCATCGTCTGCGCGCCGAGGCTGCCGCCGACGACCAGCAGGCGCAGCGGCCCGGTGCGCCCGGCGTAGCGTTCCTCCGGTGGTGCCACCGCCGTGATCTCGGAGCGCACCGGCGTGCCCAGCCACTCGACGCGCTTCGGCTTCGGAATGTGCTTCGCCAGCGGGTGGGCGATGGGGCGGTCGAAGGCGCCCTCCATGCCGACGAGGACGCGATCGGCGACCAGCGCCAGCGTGCGATTGGTGATGCCGGCGACGGCGCCGGGCTCGTGGACCACGAGGGGCTTGCCCCAGAGCGCCGCCATCATCCCGCCGGGGAACGCCACGTAGCCTCCCATCGACAGCACGACATCGGGGCGCACCTTGAAGATCGCCACCGTCGATTGCCAGTACCCGATGAGGATTCGCAGGGGCAGCAGCATCCACGCCATCGCGCCCTTGCCGCGCGCGCCGGTCATGTTCACGGTGACCATCGGGTAGCCGGCCGCGCCGACCAGCTCGTTCTCCATGCCCGTGGGCGTGCCCATCCACACGACCTTCCAGCCGCGCGCCACCAGCTCCTTGGCGATGGCGAGTCCGGGGAAGATGTGGCCGCCCGTGCCCGCGGCCATGATGAGGATCGTTCTGTTGGTCACGTGAGCGCGTTCCTCGACGTCGTCATAACGCACCGCCCTTCATCAGGTAGCGGTTCTCGTGATCGATTCGCAGCAGGATCCCGAGCGCGACGCAATTCACCACGATGCCGGTGCCGCCGAAGGACAGCAGCGGCAGCGTGAGCCCCTTGGTCGGGAGCAGGCCCATGTTCACGCCCATGTTGATGAACGCCTGCACGGCCAGCCAGACGCCGATGCCCTGCGCCACGAGCGCCGCAAAATACCTCTCGAGGCTCGCGGCCTGGCGCCCGACGGCGAAAGCGCGCAGAACGAGGAAGAGAAAGAGCGTGATCACCGCCGCCACGCCCGCGAAGCCGAGCTCCTCGGCGATCACCGCGAGCAGGAAATCGGTATGCGCCTCCGGGAGGTAGAACAGCTTCTCGACGCTGGCGCCGAGGCCGACGCCGAGCCATTCGCCGCGCCCGAAGGCGATGAGCGAATGCGAGAGCTGGTAGCCCTTGCCGTACGCGTCGGACCACGGGTCCATGAAGCCGATGATTCGCTGGAAGCGGTACGGCGAGGAGACGATCAGCACCACGAACGCCACCGCGAGCAGCGCCGCGAGGCCGGCGAAAAGCTTCCAGTTGAGGCCGCCGAGGAAGAGGATCGCCATCGCGATGGTCGTGATCACCACCAGCGCGCCGAAGTCGGGCTCGCGCAGCAGGAGCGCGGCGATGAGGGTCATCACCGCGAACATCGGCAGGAACCCCTTGCGGAAGTCGTCCATGAAGGCGGCCTTGCGCACCGTGTAGTCCGCCGCGTAGATCACGACGAAGAGCTTCATCAGCTCGGACGGCTGGAAGGTGGCCAGGCCGAAGGGGATCCAGCGGCGGCTGCCGTTCACCTCGCGTCCGACCCCGGGCACCAGCACCGCCACCAGCAGGATCGCGCCCGCCAGGAAGAGCCACGGCGCCGCCTTCTGCCAGACCCACATCGGAACGCGGAACAGGACCGCCGCCGCCGACACGCCGATGGCGAGGTAGAGCGCATGGCGGCCGAGGAAATAGCTCGAGCGAAAGCCCGTGAAGCGCTCCGCGTCGGCCATCGCGATGGAGGCCGAATAAACCATGACCAGCCCTGCGCTCAGCAGCAGCAGCGCGGACCAGAGCAGCCCCTGGTCCATGCCCAGCTCGCGCGGCGCGGGTTGGCGGTAGAGCGTCATCGCGCGCCCTTCGCAATGGCGCGCGCCGCGGCGGCGAATACCTCGCCGCGATGGCCGTAGTCGCGGAACATGTCGAGGCTGGCGCACGCGGGGGAGAGCAACACCGTGTCGCCCGGCCTGGCGAGCGCATGCGCGATGCGCACCGCGTCTTCCATCGTGGCCGCGCGCTCGAGCGTCACCCCGGTGTGCGCGAGCGCTGCGGCGAGCGCCTCGGCATCGCGGCCGATCAGCACGACCGCGCGCGCGCGCGCTTTCACGGCCGGGGCGAGCGGCGAGAAGTCCTGGCCCTTGCCGTCGCCGCCCGCGATCAGCACCACCGGGTCGCGGAAGCCTTCCAGGGCGGCGACGGACGCGCCGACATTGGTGCCTTTCGAATCGTCGTAGAAGCGTACCCCGGAGGCCTCGGCCACGAGCTCCACGCGGTGGGGCAGGCCCTTGAACTCGCGCATGGCGCGCGCCAGCGGCTCGCGTGGCAGGTCGAGGGCGCGAAGCAGCGCATGGGCGGCCAGCGCGTTGGCGGCGTTGTGCAGTCCCTGCATCGCCATTTCCGCCACCGGCATCAGCGCTTCGCGTCCCTCGAGGAGCCGCTGGTCCTCGAGGCCCCATTCGGTGGCGCTTTCGGAAGCACCGAGACCGAAGGTGAACGTGCGCTCGCCGCCCGACATGCCGAGGCTCCAGGCGTCGTCGCGGTTCACCACGCGCGTCGCGCAGTGGCGGAAGATCCTCGCCTTCGCGCGCGCGTAGTCCGCCATGCCGTCGTAGCGGTCGAGGTGGTCCTGCGTGAGGTTCAGCATCGCGGCGGCTTCGAGGTTCAGGTTCGACGTCGTTTCCAGCTGGTAGCTCGACAGCTCGACCACGTACAGGTCGGGCCGTCCCTGCCTTTGCGCGGCGTCGAGCGCCTCCAGCACCGGCAACCCGATGTTTCCCGCGGCCACTGTCTTCAGGCCGGCGGCACTTCCCATCGCGGCCGCGAGCGCGGTCACGGTGGACTTGCCGTTGGTCCCGGTGATGCCGATCACGCGTGGCGGCCGTCCATCGGTGTTGCCCGCGGCGAGGCGGCGCAGCTCGCGCCCGAAGATCTCGACGTCGCCGACGACTTCCACGCCGCGTGCCACCGCGGCCCGGAGGAGCGGCTCGCGCAGCGCAACACCCGGACTCGCAACGACCGCGTCCACGCCCTCCAGGAGCGATTCCTCGAACGGTCCGAGAGCGACACGAATTCCCGGGGCGGCCGTGCGGACCGCTCCCAGCGCCGGAGGCGCCGCGCGCGTGTCGGCGGCACGCAGCGACGCACCGCGCGCTGCGAGGAAGCGAACGCACGAAAGACCTGTGTCACCCAGCCCAAGTACGAGGACAGCCTTGCCTTCCCAGTCATGGCTCATCTCCCTTTAGCGCAGCTTCAGCGTGGAAAGCCCGAAGAGGACCAGCATCATCGTGATGATCCAGAAGCGCACGACGACCTGGTTCTCCTTCCAGCCCTTCAATTCGTAGTGGTGGTGCAGCGGCGCCATTCGGAAGACGCGCTTGCCCGTCAACTTGAACGAGACGACCTGGATCATCACCGAGAGCGTCTCGACCACGAAGACGCCGGCCATGATGAACAGCACGATCTCCTGGCGCACGATCAGCGCGACGATGCCGAGCGCGGCTCCGAGCGCCAGCGCGCCGACGTCGCCCATGAAGACTTCCGCCGGATAGGCGTTGAACCAGAGGAAGGCGAGGCCCGCGCCGGCGATCGCACCGCAGAACACAAAGAGCTCGCCCGCGCCCGCGATGTAGGGAAAGCCCAAGTACTTCGAGAGCCCCGCGTGGCCGGTCACGTAGGCGAACACCGCGAGAGCCGAGGCGATCATCACGGTGGGCATGATGGCCAGCCCGTCCAGGCCATCCGTGAGGTTCACCGCGTTGGAAGTTCCCACGACGACGAAGTAGCCCAGGATCATGAAGCCGACGATGCCCAGCGGGATCGCGACCGTCTTGAAGAACGGCACGATCAGCTCGGTCTGCTGCGGAATGCGCGCGCTGGTGGCGAGGTAGTAGACGACCGCCACCGCGATCACCGATTGCCAGAAATACTTCGCCTTCGCAGACAGGCCCCGGGGATTGCGGTGCACGACCTTGCGCCAGTCGTCGACCCAGCCGACGATGCCGAAGCCGAGCGTGGTGACCAGCGCGATCCAGACGTAGCGGTTCTGCAGGTCCGCCCACAGCAGCGTGGTGATGGCGACCGAGACCAGGATCAGCGCGCCGCCCATCGTCGGCGTGCCCATCTTGATGAGGTGCGTCTGCGGGCCGTCGTCGCGCACCGCCTGCCCGATCTTGTAGGCGGTCAGGCGGCGGATCATCGTCGGGCCGATGATGAAGGAGATGATCAGCGCCGTCAGCGCCGCCAGAACGCCGCGCAACGTGATGTACTGGAAGACGTTGAACAGGCGCTCCTTGGTGGAGAGCCACTGGAAGAGCTCAAGCAGCATGGCGACCTCCGCCGGGGGCGAGGGCTTCGGCCACGCGCTCCATGCGCATGAAGCGCGAGCCCTTCACGAGGATCGTGGCGCCCGGAGCGTCCTCGCGGCGCACGGCCGCCAGCAGACCCTCCAGGGAAGCGAAATGTTCGGCGCCGGCGCCGAAAGCCTGCGCCGCGGCGCGGCTCGCCTCGCCCAGCGCCAGCAGCCGGTCGATGCCCAGCGACTTCGCGAACGCGCCGACCTCGGCGTGCATCGCGGGAGCGCCTTCACCCAGCTCGCCCATGTCGCCGATCACGAAGACCTTGCGGCCCGCCGAGAGTGCGAGCACCTTCGCCGCCGCCTTCATCGAGTCGGGGTTGGCGTTGTAGGTGTCGTCGATGACGGTGGCCCCGCCGCTCCCGGCACGCCTTTCCTGGCGACCGGGAACGCCAGCGAATCCGTTCAGGCCTTGCTGGATGTCATGCGGCGGGATCTCGAGGGCGAACGCCGCCGCGCAGGCGGCGATCGCGTTCAATGCGTTGTGCTCTCCGGACACCCGCAACCGGACGGCGAACGCGTCGGTGGGCGTCACCAGGCGCAGCTGCTCGCCCTCCACCTGCCCGCGCACATCGGCGCCGTCGCCCATGCCGAAGGTGACGACGCGATGGCCGGCAACGAGGCCTTTCCAGTACCCGGCGAAAGCATCGTCGGCGTTCACCAGCGCGATGCCGCCGGGCCGCAGGGCGCCGTAGATCTCGCCCTTGGCGCGCGCGACCGCGGCCACGTCGCCCAGGATGCCCACGTGCGCGCGGTGCGCGTTGTTCACCAACGCCACCGTCGGCTGCGCGATGCGCGTGAGGTAATAGATCTCGCCCGCGTGGTTCATCCCCATCTCGATCACGGCGTAGCGATGGCGGTCGCGAAGCTTCAGGAGTGTCAGCGGCATGCCGATGTCGTTGTTGAGGTTGCCCTCGGTGGCGAGCACGGCGCGCGGACCGTCGCAATGCGCGGTGAGGATCGCGGCCAGCATCTCCTTCACCGTGGTCTTGCCGTTGCTGCCCGTGAGCGCCACCAGCGGCAACGTGAATCGCGCGCGCCATCCGGCGGCGAGGCGCCCGAGCGCTACGCGCGTATCGCCGACGAGCACCTGTGGAAGCGCGATGTCGGCCTCGACCTGGGTGGAGACCAGCGCCCCGGCGGCGCCGTGGCGGATCGAGTCGGCGACGAAGGCGTGCCCGTCGAAGCGCTCGCCCTTCAGCGCGACGAAAAGATCGCCCGTGGCGATGCGACGGCTGTCGGTGGTGACGCCGGCGAAGACGACGCTCTCCCCGACGAGCTTGCCCGCGGTGGCCTGGGCGACGTCGTGCAGCGACATCATCGAGCCTCCGCGAGCGCCCGCGTCGCGACCTCGGCATCGCGGAACGGATGGCGCACGCCCGCGATCTCCTGGTAGGTCTCGTGCCCCTTGCCCGCCACCAGCACGACATCGCCGGCGATGGCGTGGTGGATGGCCGCGAAGATCGCGCCCTGCCGGTCCGCGATCGCCTCGGCCTTGCCCACCGGGATGCCGCGCAGCACCTGCGAGATGATCGCGTTCGGGTCCTCGCCACGCGGGTTGTCGCTGGTGACGATGACCTGGTCGGCGAGGCGCGCGGCCACCTCGCCCATCATCGGGCGCTTGCCGGGGTCGCGGTCGCCGCCGCAGCCGAACACGCACACCAGCCGATGGCCCGCGGCCACGGCGTTGTCGCGAAGCGCTGACTTTCCGACCAAAGGCCGCAGCGCGACCAGCGCCTTCTCGAGGGCGTCGGGCGTGTGCGCGTAGTCGATCACCACCAGCGGAGCCGCGCCGCCGCCCAGGCGCTCGAGGCGGCCGGCGACGGGCTCGAGCGCGCCCACGGCCCGGACGACATCGTCCAGCGCAATGCCCGCGGCGAGCAGCGCGCCCATCACGGCGAGCAGGTTGGAGACGTTGAAGGCGCCCAGCACCGGGGCGCGGACCTCGGCCTTGCCCCACTCGCTGTGCAGGTGGAACCGCACCCCCGCTTCCGAGAGCCCTACCTTTGCGGCGCGAAGGCTGTTGCCGGGATCGCTTCCGTAGGTGATCAGGCGCGGCTCGCCGGTGGCGAGGCGCGTCGCAAGGCGCGAGCCCCACTCGTCATCCGTGTTCACCACTACGGCCTTCAACCCACGCGCTTCGAAGAGCCGGTACTTGGCCTGCGCATACGCTTCCATGGTCCCGTGGTAGTCGAGGTGGTCGCGCGTGAGATTGGTGAAGACCGCCGCGTCGTACTTGATGCCGCCCACCCTTCCCTGGTCCAGGCCGTGGCTCGAGACTTCCATCGCCACGACCCGCGCGCCCCGGCGCAGGTACTCGGCGAGCGAGCGCTGCAGCAGGATCGGGTCCGGCGTGGTGTTCTTGCC
>JBKJYC010000490.1:0-5366 GCA_046715885.1 Usitatibacter sp. | reverse complement strand
AGCCCGACGCGCGGCGGCGCGGATCGCGTCGTCGATGGCGGCCGACGGCTCCTCGGTCGCGAGCGCGCGGTAGCGGGCGCGCAGCTCTTCGTCGCGCCGCTCAGCCATCGCCCATCACCTTGCGCAGCTTGTCCATCGCGTATCGCAGCCGGCTCTTCGCCGCCTCCTGGTTCGTTCCCGTCGCCTCGGCGATCTCGGCCACGGTCATGTCCGCTTCGTGATGCAGCAGGAACGCCTCGCGCTGCACCGGTGGCAGATCGGCGATCGCGGCCTCGAGCTGCCCCAGTGCCTGCCGCACCTCCACCATCCTGTGCGGCTCGTCGAACGGCCCCGCCCGGGCTTCGACCACCGCCTCGCCGTCTTCGTCTTCGACGGGGACGACCACGAGACCCTTCCGCCGCCAGTGGTCGATGAGGCGGTTGTGCGCGACGGTGTAGAGCCAGGTCGTGAACTTCGCAGTCGTCGCGTAACGTTCGCGCGCCTCGACCACGCGCATCCAGATGTCCTGGAACAGCTCCTCCGCCTCGCCGCGTGTCTTCACCGAGCGCAGCATGAGGCGGAAGAGGGGCCCGCGATGCCTCGCGTAGAGGGTATCGAAGGCCCCGGCATCACCGCCGGCATAGGCAAGCATGAGTTCTTCGTCGGAGGCGTCCGGCATCGCCCCCGATTCTACGTCGATCGTTAGGGGACAGACCCCTAAGCGATCGAGGGAGCTTAGGGGTCTGTCCCCTAACGAAAGCGCACGGGGTCGGGGACGAAGCCGGGGAAAGCCTGGGGCTCGCGGCGCGCGACCGGTTGCTGCAGCACGCCGCGCGCGACCAGGTTGCGGTAACTGTCGTAGTAGATCGTGATCGTTTCGACGGGATTCTTCGTCGCGCGCTGGAAGTCCACGTACTGCGCATGCGACTCCTCGCGGCGGCCGTGGCCGGTGCCCAGGGGCGCCGCGGGTGCGGCATGGCGCTTCGCCAGCGCGCCCGAGGCGGAATCCTGCGCGGCCACCGGCGGCGCGGCGCCGGCGGACTTCTCCCGGCTCGATTCCGCATAAGGCATCGGCCTTTGCTGCTCGTATACGCGCGGCTCTTCGTACTTGCGCTTGTAGAGGGCAACGCCGATCACGCCCACGTTGTCCGGGCGCCCGGTGCGCGCGGCATACGAGTCGCCAAGCGAGGTGAAGTAGAACGCCGCGGTATGGTCGAGGCTCTTGCGCCATCCCTTCACATCGAGCGCTTCCCAGCCCGACAGCACGTAGCCGCCCTGGCGCGCATTCGCGGTTTCGCCCGAGAGCACGTTGACGCCATCGACGCTCATGACGGTGAGCAGGTCCTCGCCCACCTGGTTGCGGACGGTGACCGAGTACTCGCTCCCCGGCTTGCCGACCACATAGGCGCGGCCCTCGTGCCAGTGCACGGGCAGCTCGCGGCCCGCGGCGCGATCGAAGACCCGCACGTCGGCCAGGTGGCCGATGGCGTATGCGGGAATGGAGGAGGCCGCGAGGAGGGCGGCGGCAAGCAGCTTCAGGCGTTTCATCTCAGGTCCTTTCAGTGGGGTCCTGAGGGATAAACGGGCGCGGGAGCGAAAGGGGTCAAAACCAATCCCACATGGACGGATGGGTTCACCCGGCGCAGACTGGTCGTCCACTCCGCCGCCGCCCGGCGACTCAAGATGGAGGGTCATCATGCGCACACCGCTCTGGTTCGGAATTGTCCTGGCATTTCCGCTGTCGCTCGCGCTCTCGCTTGCCGCCCCCGCCCGACAATCGGAGTCGATCCACGCTGAAGCGGCCGGTGCCGCAAGCGCCGCTCCCGGCGAGGCGGTCCCCGATCGTGGCACCGAAGCCATGGTGCGAAGCGCCGACGGCCGACGCAAGACGCTCGCCAACGGGCTCTACATCTCGGGGGCCTGGAACGCCGTCTGGAGCGGCAACTCCGTCTCCGGCACGCTCGATCGCATCAACAACGATTCCTTCACGCGCACCTCCGGGACCTTGCGGCTCGAGCTGTGGGCGGTCGCGTCGCCGCCGGGGCGGGGGGTCTCTTTCACCGGCTACCGGCTCGCGGTCTTCCCCAGCCTCGATTCCCTGTTGCCGCGCACCTTCTACAGCTCGCTCGTCGGCACCGCCGCCATGAGCTACCCGCCGGATGGTCGGTGGTGGCTGAACCTGGTGCTCTCGGAATACGATCCCGCCAACTGCTCGCTGTCCGACGGGTTCTGCATGCAGGATTCGTCGATCTCCAATACGTCGTACCAGTTCGGCACCGCGCCCCCGCCGCCCGTGGCCAATTTCGGCAACTTCACGGATCTCTGGTGGAATTCCAGCGAGTCCGGCTGGGGGACCTCGATCACGCACCACGCGAGCGGAGTCGCATTCATCGCCTGGTACACGTACGACAACGTCGGCAATCCCAAGTGGTACGTGGGGACGAACTGCCGGATCGTCAGCAACGCCTGCTCGGACACGCTCTATGAGACGACCGGCCCGCCGTTCGGGCCGACGTTCAACCCCGCGCTCGTGAGTTTGCGAAGCGTGGGCACCATCTCGTTCAGCTTCTCCAGCCTGAACAACGGCACCATGACGTACAACGTCCGCGGCAGCACCGGCACGAAGGCGATCACGCGGCAGTCGTTCTAGCACTAACAACCTGGCGGGCTCGGTCCCTATTCGTGGTCGACCCGGGCATCCGGGCGAGCAGGGCGGGAGCGCCCAAGATCGCAAACGCGGCCGGCTGAGGCTCCTCAGCAAGCCTGGGCGCTGCGCGCCCGCGAGATCGCGGCACGGATGCCGGGGTCGTCGCTGGCCAGGTCCACCTTGTAGATCTCGAAATAGCGCCCCCCTGCGGCGAGCCCGCGGCACACCGCTTGCTCCAGCGTGCCGCGCATGCGGTTCTGCGGATCGCCCGCGGAGAACCAGATCATCTGGAACAGGACCGGCGCACGGGCGGCGATGGCAGCGTCGACCTGCGCGAGGCGCGCGCTCCCTTCTGCGTTCAGGTCCGCCGCGAAGATCGCATACACGCCGCCCCGCGCCAGCGCGTAGCTCATGAGCTCCGAATAGAACGCCTTGCCGTCGTTGTCCGGCAGGCAGATCACGCCCACCGGCGCCGAGATCGCGATCGGCACCCCCGCGAATGCCGACGCGTGCGCGTTCGTCGTGGACTTCCATGCGTCGAGGTAGCTCGCGCGGCTGTAGGCGATGGTGGCCGAGAGCATCGCGTTGCGGCATCCCGGCAGCGACATCTCGGAAACCGGCACGCCGTTCGAGACCGCGTTCAAGAGCGCCACGTCGCCGCGCGATCGCAGGTGCGCGGCCATTGCATCGAGGAAGCGTGCGTAGCGCGCGAGGTAAACCGGGTCCCAGGGCAGCGGATCGGTGACGCTCTGGCCGTTGGGCGCCACGTAGGTGTAAGTCACCACGCCCTGCGAGGCGAGCCACGCCGGCGTGCCGCCGGACCCCGTGCCCACGTGCAGCGTGAGCTTCTTGCCGCGTGCACGCACGACATCCAGGGCCGCATCGAGCGAGGACCATTCGTAAACCCCGTTCTGCGGCTCGAGGCGGCTCCACGCCGAACGCCACGCGAGCCCATCGACCGCGGCGTTCGCCGCGAGCGTGTCGAGGCTCGCCGTCGAATCGCCTGGGTCGGTGAGCGCGTAGACCTTCGAGACGCTCGCGGGCGCGGAAGGCGGTGGCGGCGGGGGCGGCGGTGGCGACGCGCTTTCCGGGCCCCCGCCCCCGCCGCATGCGGCGATCAGGAAGGAGAGGGCCGGCATCAATCGACGCATTGACCGATCCTAGCGCAACGTTCGCGCGATCGAAAGCGCCGAGTGGTAAGCAAATGTGGGCGCTGGTTGGCGCTCAAGGCACGAACCGCCTGCGGTACTTCGACGAAATGGGGCGGCCAGGAGCCGCCCCATTTCGCGGCTGCGTCGCCTCAGCGCCAGGCCCGGTAGTGGCCGACGGGGTCCGGGACGAACTGCGACGGGAACGGGTTCGGCTCGCGCGAGCCATAGCGCGTCGGGACGATGCCGCGTGCCACGAGGTTGCGGTAGCTGTCGTAATGGATCGTGATCACCTCTTCCGGATGCTCCGAGGCGCGCTCGAACTCGGCGTGGGTCGCGTACGACGATTCGTTGCGGCCGTGGCCGGTGCCGAGCGGCGCGGATTTCGAGCGCGGGGCGGGGGAGGACTGCGCGGTGCCGGGCTTGGCGGCGCCGTCCTTGCGCTTGAGTTCCCCGTAGCGATCGAATTGGTCGTAGCCGAGCGAGGGCGGATCCCAGCGGCTTTTGAAGAGCGCAACGCCGATCACGCCCACGTTTTCGGGGCGCCCGGTGCGCGCGGCATACGAGTCGCCAAGGTCCGTGAAGTAGAACGCCGCGGTGTGGTCGAGGCTCTTGCGCCAGCCCTTGACGGCGAGGGAGCCGCGCTCGCGCACGACGTAGCCGCCTTGCGAGGTATCCGCGGTCTGCCCGCTCACGACGTTGACGCCGTCCACGGAGAGCACGGCGAGAAGGTCCTCGCCCGCCCGGTTGCGCACGGTGATCCGGTACTCATTGCCGGGCCGGCCCGCCACGTAGGCGCGGCCCTCGTGCCAGAAGATCGGCAACTCGCGCCCGGCGGTGCGGTCATGCACCTTCAAGTCCGCGAGGTTGCCGATGGCGTGGGCCGGGATGGCGGCTGTTGCGACCAGGGCCACGGCAAGCAGTTTCAGGCGATTCATTTCGGCTCCTTTATCCGGGGATCCGGGGTTCAAAGCGCGTCCTAGTAGATGAAACGCACGAAGGCGCGAAAAGGGTTACCGCCGGGGGCGCCCCGGAGAAGAAAAAGGGCGGCCAGCGGCCGCCCTCGCGCTACCCCTCCCCCCGGTCCGGCCGGGGGCAAAGTCAACTCAGCGCTCTTCGATCTTCGCCTTCGTCCGCAGTTCCTGCACCAGTTTCTGGATCTGCTGCTGCTGCGCGCGCTGGCGGAACTGCTCCTTCAGCTCGGCGAACTCGGGGACCTTGAGCGGACGCACGTCGTCCACGCGGATCACGTGGAAGCCGAAGTCGGTTTTCACCGGAGCGGTGGTGGTCTGGCCCTTCGGCAGCTTGGTCACGGTGTCGGCGAACGGCTTCACATAGCGCGCCGCGGGACCCCAGTCGAGGTCGCCGCAGTTGTCCTTGGAGCCCGGGTCCTGCGACTTTTCCTTCGCGAGCTTGGCGAAGTCGCCGCCCTTGTTCAGATCCGCGATGATCGCCTTGGCGTCGTCTTCCTTGTCGACGAGGATGTGGCGGACCTTGTATTCGTTCTGGCCCATCGATCCCTTGAACTGCTCGTACTGCTTCTGCAGGTCGGCGTCGGTGATGGGGTTGGCCTTCATCTCGTTCTCGAAGAG
>JBKJYC010000489.1:0-2793 GCA_046715885.1 Usitatibacter sp. | reverse complement strand
GTCCAGGTAATTGCGCGCAACACCCTTCACGAACAGGCCGTCGATCTTGACCCCGTCGACCGGGAAGTGCTTGAGGTAGTTGAACGACGAGAGTCCGCTGCCGAAGTCATCCAGGTAAAAGCGCACGCCGATCGCGCGCAGCGACTCGATCCGCGCGCGCGCGCGCGCCCCGTTGGCGATCGCCGCGGTCTCGGTGATCTCGAAGAAGAGGCACTGCGGCGGCACGCCGTACTGCGAGAGCTTCTCCTGCAGGAAGGTCGCGAAATCGGGGCTGGAGAGGGTATGGCCCGAGAGGTTGATCGAGAACTCCGCGGGCGCTGTCTCGTCGCGCAGCTTGGCCAGGCGCCGGAAGTCGGCGAAGGCGCGCTCCACCACCCAGCGGTCGATGGTGCGCATGAGGTCGTAGCGCTCGGCCACGGGAATGAAGGACATGGGCAGGATCAGCTCGCCGCCGGTATCGCTCATGCGCAGCAGCGCTTCCACGCGGCGCACGCCCGTGCGCTGCGCCGGGTCGATGGCGAGGATGGGCTGGTAGAGCAGCGTGAAGGCACCTTCCGAGAGGGCATCATTGATCCGCTTCAACCAGCCGCGGCTGGTGTGGCGCATGTACTGCGAGCTTCCGGCCTCGTGAAAGGCGAACACGCGGTTGCGGCCCTGCTCCTTCGCGGTGAAACAGGCGGTGTCTCCTTCGCTCATCACGGCGGCCAGCCCGGGCGTGAGCCGCGTGATGGCGACAACCCCGACACTCACGCCGACCTGGAACGCCTTCCCGTCCCACTGGAACTGCCAGCCCTGCACCGCGTCGCGCAGCCGCGTGGCGACCCCGGTGGCGTAATCCGCGCCGACGTTTTCCAGCAGCACCGCGAACTCGTCACCGCCGATGCGGGTGAGCAGCTCCTCCTCGCGCAGCTGGCCCTTCAACACCGGCGCGATGCCGCGCAGCAACTCGTCGCCGGCGAGATGGCCGAAGGAATCGTTGATGCGGTGGAAGAAGTCCACGTCCAGATAGAGCAGCGCGTGCGTGGCGCCCTGGTCGCGCGCCGAGACCAGCACCGACTCCAGGCGCTCCTCGAGCGTCTTGCGGTTCGCCAGCCCGGTGAGCGGGTCGTGGTTGGTGAGGAAGAAGATCTGCTGGCGCGCGGTATCGAGCCGCTCCTGCAGCCGCCCCTGCTGCTGGGAGAAATCCCTGGCGAGCTCGATCACATCCTGCTTCATGCCCTCCAGCGGCGGCGTCAGCTCGGGGAGCCGGGGAAGCTCACCACCGCCCGCCACGTGGCGCACGGCGGAACCGACCGTTTCCACCTCGCCCACGATGGCGCGCGCGGCGAGGGAGGCGAGGGCGAACATCGCGGCCACGCTCGACACCAGCGCGGCCACGAAGACCCAGGCTTGGGCGCCGGGCGTGGACATGCCGATCATGGCGCGCATGAAGACGAACACCGCGCAAAACACCGCGATGGGAATGAGGCCGAGACCGAACATCCGTCCGGCAAGGCGGCTGCGCGCTTCGGGTTTCGCGGGGCTCTGCACGCGGCCTACGCCACGCAACCGGGAAGCGCCACCGCCAGATCGAGCCAGAGGCAGCGGCCCTTGCTCTGCCGGGCGATGCTCTCGCACATCGCCGCGTGCGCCCTGGCCTCCTCGTCGCTCGCGCGCACCACCAGCAGATGCGCGGGCCGCGGCGCTTCCTCCAGGCCGCCGGCCGTCGGCGTGAGGGCGAGCCCGATGTCGAGCGCCTCCTGCCCCCGCGTGAGGCTCAACCACACTTCGGCGAGGAGCTGGGTGTCCATCAGCGCGCCGTGCAGCGTGCGCCGGGAGTTGTCCACCGTGTAGCGCTCGCACAGCGCGTCGAGCGAATTGCGCTTGCCCGGATGCAGCTCGCGCGCAAGCGCGAGCGTGCACGTCACGCGGCAGAGCGAGTCGATCGCGGGCCGCTGCAGGCGCGAGAGCTCGGCGTTGAGGAAGGCCACGTCGAAGGGCGCGTTGTGGATCAGCAGCTCGGCGTCGCCGAGGAAATCCAGCAGCTCGTCGACGATGTCGCAGAAGCGCGGCTTGTCGGCGAGGTCCTCGCGGGTGAGGCCGTGCACCAGCGAGGCCGCGGCATCGATGTCGCGCTCCGGGTTCACGTAGCGGTGGAAGTGACGCCCGGTCGGGCGGCGTCCGTGCAGCTCCAGGCCGGCGATCTCGATGATGCGGTGGCCCTGCTCGGGCTCCAGGCCCGTCGTCTCGGTGTCCAGGACGATGCGTCTCACGTGACCGGCACTCCCTGGTTGGCGAGCTGGTCGGCGCGCTCGTTGCCTTCGTGCCCGGAATGGCCCCGGACCCATTTCCATTCGATCTCGTGCCGGGCCACTGCCTCGTCGAGCGCCTTCCACAGGTCGACGTTCTTCACCGGCTCCTTCGACGCCGTGCGCCAGCCCTTCGCCTTCCAGCCGCGGATCCACTCCGTCATGCCCTTCATCACGTACGTGGAGTCCGTGTGCAGGACGACCTTCGAGGGACGCTTCAACGCCGCGAGCGCCTGGATGACGGCCATCATCTCCATGCGGTTGTTGGTGGTCGAGGCCTCGCCGCCGCACATCTCGCGCTCCTCGCCGTTGTACTTGAGCAGGACGCCCCAGCCCCCGGGCCCGGGATTGCCCTTGCATGCGCCGTCGGTATAGATGTGGACTGCCGGGACCGCGTTCTTGTCGTTCACTACTTCACGATCTTCAGATGGCCGTGCTTGATCTGTCCCTCGCGCTTCGCGGCGGCGGCGAGCGGCTTCTCGCGCGCGGCCTTCTCCTGCCACTT
>JBKJYC010000488.1:0-3312 GCA_046715885.1 Usitatibacter sp. | reverse complement strand
GGTCGGATCGCCCGTGTTCATCGTTCTGCTCGCCGCGACTTTCAGGAGGGCGCGCTGATGACGCTGGCCGCGCACGCGCTCGACTACGGATACCCCGGGCGCGTCGTCGGGCGCGGGCTCGATGTCGCGCTCGGAAGCGCAGAGGTGCTGTGTGTGCTGGGGCCCAACGGAGCCGGCAAGACCACGCTCTTCAGGACGATGCTCGGATTGCTGCCCGCGCTGGCAGGGCGGGTAAGCGTGAACGGGCGCGACCTGGGATCGCTCTCGCGCCCGGAGGTGGCCCGCGAAGTCGCATACGTACCGCAGGCGTCATCGAGCTACTTCGATTTTTCCCTGATGCAGATGGTGGAGATGGGCCGCACCGCGCACCTCGGGGCGTTTGCGCGCCCGGGCCGGCACGACCGCGAGATCGCGCGCGCCGCCATCGAGCGCATGGGCATCGCCGCGCTCGCCGATCGGCCGGTGGGCGCGGTGAGCGGCGGGGAGCGCCAGTTGGCCCTCATCGCGCGCGCTCTCGCCACCCAGGCCCGGGCGATCGTCCTGGACGAGCCCACGGCCAACCTCGACTTCGGCAACCAGCGGCGCGTGCTGGGCGAGATCTCCCGACTGCGCGGCTCGGGCATTGCCGTCCTTCTGTGCACCCACAATCCCGACCATGCGCTGCAGGTGGCCGATCGCGCGTTGCTGCTGAAGAACGGGCGGGCCCTCGCCCTCGGCGCCACGCGCGAAGTGGTGACGGACGCCAACCTCTCCAACCTCTACGGCATCGAAGTAAAAGGTTCAGGTTCAGGTTCAATAAGTAATTGGGCGACCCTCAGCTAGCGCACCAACGGTGCTTCACGGATCAGCTTGAGCAGCGCCTGCAGGTCGACGGGCTTGGTGAAATGGTGGTCGAACCCCGCCTCCCGCGACTGGCGGCGGTTCTCCTCCTGCCCCCAACCGGTCACCGCGACCAGCAGCACCTTCTGCCCGCGCGCCTTCCGAATGCGCCGCGCTACCTCCAGGCCGGGCAGCTTGGGCAAGCCCAGGTCGAGAAGTGCCACGTCGGGCTCGAAGGAACGGGCGAGCTCGACCGCCTCCTCGCCGTCGTACGCGACGCGCACCTCGCTGCCCCGGGCCTTCAACAGGATCGCGAGGCTGTCGGCCGAGTCGCGGTTGTCGTCCACCACGAGGACGCGCACGCCCGAGCCCGATTCGATCATGACGTCGGCCCCCCCGGATTCCAGCCCCGCTCCGCCCTCGGAGCGGCTCAACGGAAGCCGCACGACAAACTCGCTGCCCTTCCCCGGGCCCCCGCTGAATGCCTTCACCGAGCCGCCATGGAGATCCACCAGTTGGCGCACGAGGGTGAGGCCGATGCCAAGACCGCCTTGCGAGTGTGCCGCGCCTCGATCGAGCTGCACGAACATTTCGAAGATGCGGAGCAGCATATCGGATGGGATCCCGATGCCGTCGTCCACCACGCGAATCACCACGTCCGGGTCGTCGCGCTCCACCACCAACCGGATGTGGCCGCCGGCGGGCGTGTACTTCGCGGCGTTGTTGAGCAGGTTCGACGCGACCTGGGTCAGCCGCGCGAAATCCGCGTCGAGGAAAAGCGGCTCCGGGAGCATGTCGATCGCAAGCTCGTGACGGCCGCGCTCGATGAAGGGGCGGCTCGACTCCACCGCCGCCTGGATCGCGGCGGCGAGCGCCACGCGCTCGCGCCGCAGCTCGATCTTCCCGCTGGTGATGCGCGAGACGTCCAGCAAGTCGTCCACCAGCCGCGACATCTGCCGCACCTGGCGGTCGATCACGTCGTGGGCCCAGCGCGCCTCGGGCACGGCCGAAGCCTTGTCGCGCAGGATCTGGACCGCGTTTCGCACCGGCGCCAGCGGGTTGCGCAGCTCGTGCGCGAGCATGGCGAGGAACTCGTCCTTGCGCCGGTCCGCCTCGCGCAGCGCCTCGACCAGCTGCGCATTCTCGATCGCCACGGCCGCGCGGTTCGCCAGGTCCTCGGCCGCCCGGAGGTGCAGCTCGGAATACTCGCGGCCGGATTCCGCGGTCGCGAGCGTGAGCGCGCCCACGACCTGCCCGCGCGAGCGCATGGGCACGCAGAGCATCGAGCGCAGGCCGAGCGCCAGCAGCAGCTCCAGGTGGCGTGCGTCTCGCGCGACGCGCGGCGCCGCGGCCTCGAAGCTGGGCAAGAAGAGCGCCTGGTTCGCGGCAATCACGGCCGGGGCGCCGTACATCGCCCCCTCGCCGGGCGGATAGGCGCTGTAGAGCTCCTCCACCGCGCGCTTCTTCGCATCGTCGGCGTGCGATACGGCCACGCGGCGCACCGTGCCGTCGCTCTCGCGGATGTGCACCCCGAACCAGTCCGCGATGGACGGCACGGCGAGCTCGGCGATGCGCGCGAGCGAGCTCTCGTAGTCGCCCACCTGCGAGAGCACCTCGCTCGCCTTCGCCAGGAACCGGGCGGCGTCCTCGGATTCGCGGCGATCGTGGATATCGGTGGTGCTGCCGAACCACTGCGCGACGCGGCCCGTGGAATCCTTGAGCGGGTGCGCGCGCACGACGAACCACCGGTAGATGCCGTCGGACCGGCGCGCGCGCACCTCCGCCTCGTATTCCGCGCCGCTCGCGACCGTCGATTTCCACGCCTCGGTCACGCGGCCCAGGTCCTCGGGGTGCAGCGCCAGCGTCGCCCACCCGCTTTCCGGCTGGGGTCCGCGCGCCAGGCCTGTGAACCGGTACCACTGCTCGCTCACATATGTGAGCCTGCCCTGCGAATCCGCCATCCACATGATGGACGGGTTGCTCTCGGCGAGGAGGCGGAAGCGTTCCTCGCTGTCGTGGACGGACTCCCCCGCTAGCGGGTGCGCGCTCACCGGGCGGCGCTCACGCGCCAGATCGCGTTGCCGACGTCATCGGCCACCAGCAGGGCGCCGAGTTTGTCGATCGCCACGCCCACCGGACGCCCGTAGGCCTCGCCTTCGGAGCTGAGGAATCCCTTCAGCACCTCGACCGGCTTGTCGCCCGACGGCCGGCCGTCGCGAAACGGCACGAAGACGACGTTGTAGCCGCTGCGCGGCCTGCGGTTCCACGAGCCATGCTGGCCCACGAAGACCCCCCACGCGAACGCGGCCGGCAGCGAGTTGCCCTCGGCGAACACCATGCCGAGGGGCGCGACGTGGTTGCCGAGCGCGTAGTCGGGCTTCATCGCCTTGGCGACGAGGTCGGGCCGCGGCGGCTGCACGCGTTCGTCGACGGTGGCGCCGTAGTAGCTGTACGGCCAGCCGTAGAACGCTCCATCGCGCTCCGAGGTGAGAT
>JBKJYC010000487.1:0-2980 GCA_046715885.1 Usitatibacter sp. | reverse complement strand
GGCTACGACGAGCGCGATCGCAAGCTGGTGGTCGAGACCTCGACCGGCACCTACGAGTACGCGAACATCTCGCCGGAGGTGTTCCGGCGGCTGATGACCTCGCCCACGCCCGGCAGCTTCTACAAGGAAGTGATCGAGGAAGACTTCACCGGCCGCCGCGTCAAATGAATGGAGTCTGACCCCAATTATTTACTTGTAGGGGTTGTCGCAGCGGACGATGTTGGCGAACGGCGCCGTGGGGTCCTTGGCCTTGCGCGGGTCGGAGCAGAAGCAGGCCTCGTTCCAGTACCAGCGCCCGCTCTTGCCCTGCCGCATGATGTGCTCGCAGGAAAGCGCGCCCATCTGCGCCGGGAAGCGGTGGGGACGCATCGACAGTGGCGGCATGGCCGGCGGCTGGCTGTTGGGAGGCGGGGCGGGCACGTCGTAGACGCTGTCGCAAACCGGCATCAGCTTGCAGTTGCCGTCACCGTTGCAAAGCCATTCCCAGGTGCAATCGGCGGCGGCCGGAAGCGCGGCGAGCGCCAGCAGCGCCGCGGCGAGAATTCGGGTCTTCATTCCAATCTCCTTTCGAATCCACTGCGCCCGGGCGGTGCCCGGAACGGATGCGCGAAGTGTGCTGCCCGCACCGTGCGCCAACAATGCGCCCGGGCTTGCCGATTGTTACGGTTTGTCACCCCGCTGCGGGAGGTGCGAAGCGGTCGGCCTCGTACAATGATGCGCTCTCCGAAAAAACATGACGACGCCTTGAGAAACATTGCATTTCTTGCCCTTCTCGCATTCTGCGCGGCCGCTCGCGCGCAGGACCCGCCCGCGGCGCCGGCCCGGCCGGACCCGCTGTCCAACCTGATCCTGCAGCGTCTCGCCGCCGAAGACCGTCCCACCTGTTTCGCGGTGGGCACGGTCTGGGAGATCGGACGCGTCGCTTTCGCATGCAGCCAGGGCGGGGGCCCGGTGAAAATCGATCGCGACTCGATCTTCGAGATCGGCTCGGTCTCGAAAGTCTTCACCGGCGTGCTGCTCGCCGACATGATCCGCCGTGGCGAAGTCGCGCTGGACGATCCGGTCTCGAAGCACGCCCCCGCGGGCGCAAAGCTGCCCACGAGAGGCGGGCGCGAGATCACGCTCGGGGACCTGATCACGCACCGCTCGTCGCTGCCGCGGCTGCCGCCCGGCTTCGTGCCGGCGGACCTGTCCAATCCCTATGCGACGTTGGATTCGAAGGCGCTCTACCAGGCGCTTGCGATCACCGAGCTCGATCGCGACATCGGATCGCGCCAGGAGTACTCCAATTTCGGGTTCATGCTCCTCTCCGATCTGCTCGGGCGCCGCGCCGGCAAGCGCTACGACGAGCTGCTCGACGAGCGCGTGCTGAAAACGCTGGGCATGACGAGCACGGCGGTGCGCCTTTCGCCCGAGCTCGGCAAGCGCCTCGTGCAGGGCCACTCGGGCGAGTACCGGAACGTGCCGGCGTGGGACATCGACCCGGCGCTGGCCGGCGTGGGTGGCATCCGCTCTTCGCTCCTGGACATGATGCGTTTCGTCGAGGCCGCCTCGGGCCGGCGCACGCTCGGCCTGCAGCAGACCTTCGCGACTTCGTTCACGCCGCTGATCAACGAGCCCCAGGGCACTTCGACCCTGTTCGCCTGGGGCATGCGCAAGCGCGGCGTGGGGCGCGTCATGTTCCACAACGGCCAGACGGGCGGGATGCGCGCGGTAGTCGTCGTCAACCCCGACAACGGAACCGGAGCGGTGGTGATGACCGACAGCACCGCGAACCTGGACGACCTCGCGTTCCATCTCGTGGACTCGACCTTGCCCCTGCGCCTGAAGCGCGAGGCCATCGCGCTCGATGCGGCCAAGCTCGAGGACTACGTCGGCACCTACGAGCTGGCGCCGGACTTCGCGCTGCGCGTCTTCCGCGAGGGCGAGCGCCTGCTGGTGCAGGCCACCGGTCAGGACGCGGTGCCGGTGTTCGCCGAGTCGCGCGACCGCTTCTTCCTCAAGCTGGTCGACGCGCAGCTCACGTTCCGCCGCGATGCGAAGGGACGGGTCGACTCGGTGGTCCTGCACCAGGGCGGCCGCGACATCCCGGGGCCGCGGACCAAACAGGGCACGCATTCGACGGCATCATGCAAGCCATGAGCGCAATTCGTTTGGCGGTTTGGCGACGGGCACCCACCATGTCAGGCTGCGCCCTCTCCGCGAGCTCACCATGAACCAGGCCAAGTCCACCCGCACCGTGCTGATCTGCGCCGCCGCGATCCTGATGGTGGCGATGGGCGTGCGCCAGACGTTCGGCCTGTTCATGCCGCCCATGACGATCGCCAACGGCTGGACCCGCGACGAGTTCGCGCTCGCCATCGCGCTGCAGAACCTGCTGTGGGGCGCCTTCGTCCCGTTCGCAGGCGCGATCGCGGACCGCTTCGGTGCCGGGCGCGTGCTGGTGGGGAGCGCGATCGTGTACGTGATCGGCCTCTGCCTGATGGCGGTTTCGACGACGCCGCTGTTCTTCGACCTGTCGGCGGGGCTATTGATCGGCATGGCGCTTTCGGGAACGACGTTCGGCGTGGTGCTGGGCGTGGTGTCGAAGGTCGTCACGCCGGAGAAGCGCTCGTTGGCGCTCGGCATCGCCGGGGCAGGAGGATCGTTCGGGCAGTTCGCGATGGTCCCCTACGGCCAGGCCGTGATCTCCGGCCTGGGCTGGTACACGGCGCTCTTCGTGATGGCGGCCACCGCGGCGCTCATCATCCCGCTCGCCGCGGGCCTGGCGGGCAAGCACTCCCACGGCGCCCAGCACAGCAAGCAGACGGTGGGCGAGGCGTTCACGGAAGCGGTCTCCCAGAAGACGTTCCATCTTCTCTTCTGGAGCTATTTCGTCTGCGGCGTGCACACGGCGTTCATCGCGCTGCACCTGCCCAGCTATGTGCAGGACAACGGCATGAGCCCGGCGGTGGGCATGACGGCCCTGGCGCTGATCGGC
>JBKJYC010000486.1:0-5660 GCA_046715885.1 Usitatibacter sp. | reverse complement strand
AACCTGGGCGCGAGCCGGGCGGGATCGACGCGGTCCGCGAGCGGGGCGGGGGAATCCATGAAGACGGATCCCATCGGGGAGGCTCGCTATGGTATCGGCTTTTCGGAGGGGCGAAAAAGGGGCGCCCCGGAGTGGAGCGTCCCTCTAGCAGGGATGCCTAAAGCTTCGCTTCGCGCCTGAGCAGGTCGTCGATCGTGACCCCGACCTCGGCCTCGCCGGCGAACACGGTTCCCTTCTTCATCTTGGCGACGTGGTCCCAGGCGATCCTGTAGGCCTCGTCGGGAAGCGGGACGTACTTCACTTCCCGCGCGAGCTTGGAGCCGTTCGTCATGTAGAACTGCACGAATTCCTTCACCTCGGGTTTGGCGAGGGCCTTGGCGTTCACGTAGATGAAGATCGGGCGCGCCAGCGGCTGGTACGTGCCCTTCAGCACGGCCTCCATCGACGGGCCGACGGCCGCGCCGCCTTCCTTGGCCACGATCGGAACCGCCTTCAGCTTCTTCTGGTTCTCGATGTAGTACGCGAACCCGAAGTAGCCGATGGCACCCTTGTCGCGCGCCACGCCCTGCACGAGGACGTTGTCGTCCTCGGAGGCGGTGTAGTCGCCGCGCGACGCCTTGCTCTTTCCGTTGATCGCCTCGGTGAAGTAGTCGAACGTGCCCGAGTCGGAGCCCGGACCGAAGAGCTTGAGCGGCACGTCCGGCCAGGAGGCGTTCACGTCCTTCCAGCTCTTCACCTTGCCTTGGGCGCCTGGCTCCCACATCTTCTTCAGCTCGGCCACGGTAAGCTGCTTGATGAAGTCGTTCTGCGGGTTCACGACGACGGTGAGTGCGTCGAACGCGACCGGCATCTCGATGTACTCGATGCCGGCGGCCTTGCAGTCCTCCATCTCCTTCTTGAGGATCGGGCGTGAGGCGTTGGCGATGTCGATCTCGCCGCGGCAGAATTTCTTGAAGCCGCCGCCGGTGCCCGAGATGCCGACCGTCACCTTCACGGCGCCCTTCTTGGCCTTCTGGAATTCCTCGGCGACCGCCTCGGTGACGGGGTAGACGGTCGAGGAGCCGTCGATCTTGACGATCTGGGCTTGCGCGAGCGCGGTGGCGGACGAGAGGCTGGCCGCGCCGACGGCGAGCGCCGTGAGGGTCGTGGAAAGGATGCGTTTCATGGGTTCTCCGGGGGGATATGGGGCGTTTCGATCCAACGGGGCAAGGGTAACTTTTTCCGGTGACAGATTCGTGACAGCCTGACCCGGTGCGCCTGTCACCGCGATGTCACGGTCCGGCTTCACGATCGCGGGGTTCGCAAGCCGTCCCACCCCCTACGAGCCCCCACCCCATGGACCATTCCCTCGAAAAAGACGCCCGCGCCGATCTCGAAGACATCGGTACGAATGATTCCAGCAACGCCTCCTTCGACGGCATCCTCGCTGCGCGGCTCTCCCGCCGCTCGCTCCTCAAAGGCTCGTTCGGCCTCGCGTCCTCCGCGTTCTTCGGCGTGGGCCTCGCCGCTTGCGCCAGTGGAGACGATGCCGCGGGCAGTTTGAAGCTCAACTTCGATGCCGTGCCAAAGAGCCGGGCCGACGTCGTGACCGTTCCCGCAGGCTACACGGCCACGGTGCTCTACCGCCTGGGCGATCCGATCGCCGCGGGGGTCGCGGCGTACAAGAACGACGGCACCGACGACGCGGCCTCCTACGCGCAGCGCGCCGGGGACCATCACGACGGCATGTATTACTTCGGGCTCGGCGCCAGCGGCCAATACAGCGTCTCTTCGAACGACCGCGGCCTGCTGGTGATGAACCACGAGGCCATCACGCCGATGTTCCTCCATGCCAACGGCCCCACGACGGCGGGCGGAGTGCGCACCGTCAACGCCGAAGTCATCAAGGAGATGCACGTCCACGGCGTGAGCGTCATCGAGGTCAATCGGACCGGCAACACGTACTCGTACAGGCAGGATTCCACGTACAACCGGCGCGTGACGACCTTCACAGAGATGGTGATGTCCGGGGCCGCGGCGGGCGCGCCCATGGTCACGAAGTTCTCGCCCGACGGTACGCGCACGCGCGGCACCGTCAACGACTGCGCGAACGGCTACACGCCCTGGGGAACCTACTTCGCGTGCGAGGAGAACTACGCCGGCTACTTCCGCCGCATCGCCGCGACCGACGATCCCAACCGCACGGCCCGGGAGCGTGCCTCGTTCGCGCGCAACGGCATCGTGGGCAACGGCCGCGAGGGCTGGGCGACCGCCGTGGCCACCGATCCGGCCGACACCACGTTCTCGCGCTGGAACGCGATGAAGCTCGGCACCTCGACCGACGGCTCCGACGACTTCCGCAACGTGGCCAACACCTACGGCTGGGTGGTCGAGATCGACCCGTTCGCGCCCGGCTCCACGCCGAAGAAACGCACGGCGATGGGCCGGTTCGCGCACGAGGGCGCGGAGATCGGCCTGATCGTGGCCGGCCGCCCCCTGGTCTTCTACATGGGCGACGACTCACGCAACGAGTACATCTACAAGTACGTCTCCACCGCGGTGTGGAACCCGGCCGACGCCACTCGCGGCCTGGCCGCGGGCGACAAGTACCTCGACGACGGCAAGCTCTACGTCGCGCGCTTCAACGCCGACGGCACGGGCAACTGGATCGAGCTGCGGTTCGGGACCAACGGCATCACCGGGGGGAACGCTGCTTATCCCTTCGCGAGCCAGGTGGATGTGCTGGTGGAGACGCGGCTCGCCGCGGACGCCGCCGGTGCCACCAAGATGGACCGCCCGGAATGGGCCGCCGTGCATCCGGCCAATGGCGAGGTGTACTTCACGCTCACCAACAACGCCGCGGCGCAGCGCCCGCTCGCTGCCACCGACGCGGCCAACCCCCGGTTCTATAACGACCCCAGGGGCACGATCGCGCAGCTAGGCAACCCGAACGGGCACATCATCCGCTGGGCGGAGAACAACAACGATCCCGCGGCGACCGGGTTCCGCTGGGACGTGTTCCTGTTCGGCGCGCGCTCGACCGCCAACGCTTCGAACGTGAACGTCTCCGGGCTCACGGCGAGCAACGACTTCTCCAGCCCCGACGGCCTCTGGTTCGGCCGCAGCGGTGTTCTCTGGATCCAGACGGATGACGGCGCCTACACGGACGTGACGAACTGCATGCTGCTGGCCGCCCTCCCGGGCCGCGTGGGAGACGGCGGGCCGCGTACCATCGTCAACACCGACGGCACGGCGACCAAGTCGGTGCCGACGTTCGTGGCCGCGCCCATCGCCGAAGAGAACCTGAAGCGCTTCCTCGTCGGGCCCGTGGGTTGCGAGATCACGGGCCTCGCGGAGTCGCCCGACGGCAGGGCGCTCTTCGTGAACATCCAGCATCCGGGTGAGGACACGCCATCCGGCGCGATCGCGAATCCGGCGGCCTACACCAGCCACTGGCCGGCCGGTGGCACGGCACGCCCGCGATCGGCCACGATCGTGATCACCCGCAATGACGGAGGCCGTGTCGGCGCGGACAGCTGAAGTCTCCGGAGTGCGGACGGCCCGCGCGGCGCGCGGGCCCTTCATTCTCGCGCCGACATCCAGCGCATGAAAGCCAGCGCGAGCAGCGCGCCTGCGAACTGCGCGATGACGAACCCGGCAGCGTCGCCGGGCCGGATACCGGCGAACGTATCGCTCGCCGAGCGCGCCAGGGTGACGGCGGGATTCGCGAAGGAAGTGGACGCGGTGAACCAGTACGCCGCGGTGATATAGGAAGCGACGGCGAAGGGTACGGCGGAAATCCGTTGCCGCACGCATCCCAGGATCACGACTAACAGCCCGAAAGTCGCAACGGCTTCGCTGAACCACTGGGCGCCTCCCGTCCTCGCCTTCGTCGAGGCGAAGAAGAGTGGCTCGCCGAACATTGCATGCGCGGCTGCGACGCCCGCGAATGCGGCGATCACCTGGACGGCGACGTAGGGAAGGAGATCACGCGAGGGGAGGTCGCCTTCCAGCGCTGCGGCGAGACTCACCGCGGGATTGAAATGCGCGCCGGAGATCGGGCCGAAGACCAGGATCGACACCGCCAGGCCGCAGCCGGTGGCGATGCTGTTCGCCAGCAACGCAATGGCTGCGTTCCCCTCGGCCAGCCGTTCGCCCATGATCCCCGACCCGATGACCACCGCCAGCAGAAAGGCGGTGCCTGCTCCCTCGGCGGCCAGGCGGCGGGCCAGGGTCGCCTTCACTGCGTGCCCAGTTGCTTGAGGTGCGCTTGCGCGGAGAGGTTGCCGAGGCTCTCCTCCGGCAGGTTGGTGAGCAACTCGATGCGCCGGCGCAGGATGGTCGCCGCGTTGAGGAAGGCCGCGCGTTTTTTCTCATCCGAGCCCTGGACCGCCGCCGGATCCTCGACGCCCCAATGCGCGGTCACCGGCTTTCCCGGCCAGATGGGACAGGTCTCCCCCGCCGCGTTGTCGCAGACGGTGAGGATGAAGTCCATCGCGGGCGCATCCGGCTTCGCGAACTCGTCCCAGCTCTTGCTGCGCAATCCTTGCGTGGGCATTCCCGCCGCGTCCAGGGTCTCGATCGCGTACGGATTCACCCGGCCCGCGGGATAGCTCCCCGCCGAGTAGGCGCGAAACCGGCCCCGGCCCAGGTGATTCATCATCGCCTCGGCCATGATCGAGCGCGCGGAGTTGCCCGTGCAGAGGAACAACACGTTGTAGGGCTTGTTCGCCATGGTTCGATTCCGGGGAACGCCGAGGTCATGGTACGGTAGCTCTTCAAGTTGACTTGAAGTCAAGGTGCATCCATGGCGGGACTGACGATCGGCGAGGTGGCGCGGCGGGCCGGGGTGAGGCCTTCCGCATTGAGGTACTACGAGGGCGCGGGAATCCTTCCCGCGGCCGAGCGCGTGAACGGCCGGCGCCAGTACAGCGAGGACCTGGTGAAGATGATCGAGGTCGCCCGCTTCGCCCAGAGCGTGGGTTTCTCGCTGGGCGAGATCAAGCGCCTGTTCGCGGGCTTCGAGGGAAAGCGCGACCTCGGCGCGCAATGGCGGCCCCTGGCACGGGCCAAGCTGAAGGAGCTGGACGAGGTGATCGAGAAGGCGCGCCGCATGAAAGGCGCCATCGAATCGGGCCTGAGCTGTGGCTGCATCCGGTTGCAGGATTGCCTCCCCAAGCGCGGGCGCCCGAAATGAAGATGGAGTTGCCCCGCGACCCGGATGTCGATCCGGGCGAAACGCAGGAGTGGCTGGAGTCGCTCGATGCGCTGATCGAAGCGGAGGGTCCGGAGCGTGCGACCTATCTCCTGCGCCGCCTCCTCCAGCACGCGCGCGCGAAGCGAGTTCCACTGCCGCAGGTGCTCGCCACACCGTACGTGAACACGATCGGTCTCGCGGAGCAGCCCCCTTACCAGGGCAACCTCGAGATCGAGGCGCGCCTCTCGGCCCTGGTGCGCTGGAATGCGCTCGCGATGGTGGTGCGCGCCAACCGCGTGAGCGCGGAGCTGGGCGGCCACATCGCGAGCTACGCCTCGGCCGCCGACCTCTTCGAGGTCGGCTTCAATCATTTCTTTCGCGCAGGACAGGCGGGCGACGTCGTCTACTTCCAGCCGCACTCCGCGCCCGGCGTGTACTCGCGCGCGTTTCTCGAGGGGCGCCTCACCGAGGAGAACCTCGACCA
>JBKJYC010000485.1:0-3851 GCA_046715885.1 Usitatibacter sp. | reverse complement strand
CCCTTCATCGATCGCGTGGCCTACCGCCACATGCTGAAGGAGATCCCGCTCGACGTCCCCGAGCAGGTCTGCATCACCAAGGACAACACGCAGCTCGCGGTCGACGGCATCGTCTACTACCAGGTCTCGGACCCGAAGCTTGCGTCCTACGGATCGTCCGACTACGTGCTGGCGATCTCGCAGCTCGCGCAGACGGCGCTCAGGAGCGAAGTCGGCAAGATGGAGCTCGACAAGACTTTCGAAAGCCGCGACGAGATCAACCACCGGGTCGTGAGCGTGCTGGACGAGGCCGGCCGCACCTGGGGCATCAAGGTCCTGCGCTACGAGATCAAGAGCCTCACGCCGCCGCAGGCCATCCTGCACTCGATGCAGGCGCAGATCACCGCCGAGCGCGAGAAGCGCGCGGTGATCGCGAAGTCCGAGGGCCAGCGCCAGCAGGAGATCAACATCGCCGACGGCGAGAAGCAGGCCAAGGTGCTGTCTTCCGAGGGCGACAAGCAGGCGCAGATCAACAAGGCCCAGGGCGAGGCGGCGGCGATCCAGCTGGTGGCCGACGCCAACGCGGCGGCCGTGCGAGTGGTGGCGGCCGCGCTGGAGACCAACGGCGGCCTCAACGCCGCCAACATGAAGGTGGCGCAGCTCTACATCGAGGCCTTCTCCAACCTCGCGAAGGCCGGCAACACGCTGATCATTCCAGCCAACGTCGCGGACGTGGCGGGCCTGGTGGCCAGCGCGATGACGGTGATGGACCGCGCGAAGCTCGGCGGCGCCACCGTCAAGTAGCCCTTCGCGCAACCCGCAATGAGCGACCGGAAATTCGGCTTCGAAACGCTGTGCCTCCATGCGGGCCAGATCCCGGACCGGGAAACGGGGGCCCGCGCGGTGCCGCTCTACCAGACCACCTCGTTCGTCTTCGACAGCGCGGAGCACGCGGCGAGCCTCTTCAACCTCCAGACCTTCGGCAACGTCTACACCCGGCTCTCCAACCCGACCACGGCCGTGTTCGAGGAGCGCATGGCCGCGATCGAGGGCGGAAGGGCCGCGGTGGCGACCGCTTCGGGTCAGGCCGCCGAGACGGTGGCCCTGCTCAACATCGTGCAGGCCGGCGACCACATCGTGTCGTCCTCGAAGCTCTACGGCGGCACGCTCACGATGTTCAACGTGAACTTCCCGAAGCTGGGCATCACGGCGACCCTTGTCGATCCCGATGACCCGGAGAATTTTCGCCGCGCGCTGAAGCCCAGCACGAAGGCGATCTTTTCCGAGACCCTGGGCAATCCGGCGATCAACGTGGTGGACATCGAAGCGGTGGGTGCGATCGCCCGCGAGGCGGGTGTGCCGTTCATCGTGGACAACACGGCGGCTTCGCCGTACCTGTGCCAGCCGCTCAAGCACGGCGCCGACATCGTCGTGCACTCGGCGACCAAGTTCCTCGGCGGCCACGGCACGACGATGGGCGGCGTGGTGATCGAGTCGGGAACGTTTCCCTGGGACAACGGCAAGTTCCCGTCGATGACGGAGCCCTCGGCGGGCTACCACGGCGTGCGCTTCTACGAGACCTTCGGGGACTTCGGCTTCACGATGAAGGCGCGCATGGAGGTGCTGCGCGTGTTCGGGCCGACGATCGCGCCGTTCAACGCGTGGATGCTGCTGCAGGGAATCGAGACGCTGGCGGTGCGGATGGATCGCCACGTGGCCAACGCCGTCGGGGTCGCGCATTTCCTGCGCGGCCACCCGAAGGTCGCCTGGGTGAACTATCCGGGGCTGGAGGACAACCCCTACCGTGCCCTGGCGAAGAAGTACCTGCCGAGAGGCGCGGGTTCGCTGCTGTCCTTCGGGATCCAGGGCGGCTTCGACGCGGCGGTGAAGTTCATCGAGGGGCTGCAGTTCGTGAGTCACCTCGCCAACATCGGCGACGCGAAATCGCTGGTGATCCATCCGGCCTCGACCACGCACCGCCAGCTCGCCGACGACGACCTCGTGAAGGCGGGCGTGCCCAAGGACATGGTGCGCCTGTCGATCGGCCTCGAGACGCTCGACGACATCCTCTGGGACATCGACCAGGCGCTGGCCCGGGCCTAGCGCCGCTCGGTGTCTCCCACCGTGGCGGCTGCTTCGCGCGCCGCGGCTTCGAGCGCCTCGCGAGCCACGCGCGTCATGACCTCGTCGATCCAGCCCGCGAACGCCGACACGCGCACGTAGAGCTCCCAGTCGCCGATGTTGCCGAGGACGCCGTCGCCATTGGCGTCCTGCGTGCCCAGTCCCACGCCGGCGACGAAGATCCCCTCCCGCGTCTCGATGAACGCCGGGCCGCCGCCGTCGCCCGGGGCGGCCGCGCCCTGCAGGTCGGACGCCTCGTCGTTGCCCTTGATCCGCAGGCCGAGGGTCCACGCGGTCACGCGATCGACGGTGTTGATCGCCGCGCGCCTCTTCCGATCCCGGATCGCGTCCGGCGGATTCGCGCCGATCTTTCCGGTGAGCCCGTGGCCGACGATGCGCACGGTCTTTCCATTCTCGTCGTGGCCGCGGTAGATGGGCGTGGGCTCGATGCCCGCCACGGGCGTGGACAACAGCAACAACCCCAGCTCCGGGCCTGCGTCCTTGTCCGGATCGGGAACCAGGAAGACAGCCTGGATGGCGTGTGAATTCCCGCCGAAGGATAGCGGCGGCGGCTTGCCTTCCCGAAGCCTGCGGGCGTTGCGCGCCGATGTCAGGATCCAGCGCGGCGCGATGAGCGTGCCTGCGCCGTCGGCCGGCTCCAGCGCCACCGACGACGGATAGCGGGTGGCCAGTTCGAGGTACTCGCCGTCATCGCGATCCGGGCGCACGAACACGGCGGAGGCGGGCAGGCAGAGCGCCAGCGAGAAGAGCATCGTGAAGCGAATGGAAGAGCGCATGCGGCGCGAGTGTAGCTCGCCCGCTCGAGGCGCACGTTGACAGGTCGAGCGCACGCAGCCTACGATGTTTCAAACGAGCGTTTGAATCGGGCGTTTGAGCCCGTCCGACGCGTCGCCAACGGCGTGCCACCGGAGCCCCTCGATGCCCCCGTCCCGCCCCGCCCGCAAGGCGGCGCCCCTCGACAGCACTTCGCAGGACACGAAGTCGCGCATCCTCGATGCCGCCGAGCATCTCTTCATGGAGCATGGCTTCGAGGCGACCAGCCTGCGCAGCCTCACTGCCGCGGCCTCGGTCAACCTCGCGGCGGTGAACTATCACTTCGGCTCCAAGGAAGAGCTCTTCCAGGCGGTGCTCACGCGCCGGCTGGATGGCATGAACCAGGAGCGCATCGACCTGCTCGCGAAGCTCGAGCGCGACGCAGGCGAACGGCCCGTGCCCTGCGAGAAGATCCTCTCGGCCATGCTGATCCCGGCGCTGCGCCTGGCGCGCGACGAGAAGCGCGGCGGGAAGAATTTCCTGCGGCTGCTGGGTCGGGCCTATGCCGATCCGGCGCCCTTCATCCGCACCTTCCTCTCCGAGCAGTACGCCGACATGATCGGCCGTTTCAAGGAGGCGTTCCTGAGATCGCTGCCCCACCTCACGCGCCAGGAGCTCACGTGGCGGCTGCATTTCGTCATGGGCGCGCTCTCCTACACCCTCGCCGGCACCGACGTGCTCAAGCTGATCGCGCATGCGTTGCCGGGCGAGAAGGACAACGACGAGCTGCTGCTGCAACGCCTCGCTCCGTTCCTGGTGGCGGGGCTGAAGGCGCCGCTCGGAGACGTCCGCAAGCTCGAGCTCGTCTCGGGCATTTGAAGGAGATCCCCATGATTCCCGTCATTGCTTCCGTCGCCGCCGTCCTCGCCGTCGCGTGGATCCTCGCGTACCACCGCGCCAACGGCCTCGCGTGGACG
>JBKJYC010000484.1:0-3596 GCA_046715885.1 Usitatibacter sp. | reverse complement strand
CTTCCCCCACACATCGCCCCCCGCTTTTCAATCCAGTGTCCTTTGGTAACGCTTCAAAGCCCCCATCGCCACCAGCACCAGGCTCACCGCGAGCGGCCACACGTGCGGCGTGCCCTCCGCGAGCGTGCTTCCCTTCAGCAAAATGCCGCGCACGATGCGCAGGAAGTGCGTGAGCGGGAACGCCTCGCCCAGGACCTGCGCCCACTCGGGCATGCCGCGGAACGGGAACATGAACCCGGAGAGCAGCATCGACGGCAGGAAGAAGAACATCGTCATCTGCATCGCCTGCATCTGGCTCCTCGCCAGCGTCGAGAAGGTGAAGCCGATCGCGAGGTTCGTTGCGATGAAGAGGATCAGCACCGAAGAGAGGAGCAGCAGGCTTCCCACCATCGGCACCTGGAAGAGGAACTTCGCCGTCACGAGGATCACCACCACCTGCACGTAGCCCACCACGATGTAGGGCACGATCTTCCCGAGCATCACCTCGAGCGGGCGCTCCGGCGTGGCGAGGAGGTTCTCCTTCGTGCCGCGCTCGCGCTCGCGGGTCATGGCGATGGAGGTCATCATGATCATGGTCATCGTGAGCACCACCCCCATCAGGCCGGGGACGATGTTGTACTGGGTGATGCCCTCGGGGTTATAGCGGCGGTGCACGCGGATCTCGAAGGCCGCAGGGCTGGCGCGGGCGGCGGCGAGCGGGCCCGCCAGGTCGCGCTCCAGCGCGGTGGCGTTCAGGCTCTGCAAGGCTGCGAGCGCGTTGCCGGTGGCGGCGGGATCGGTCGCATCTGCCTCCACCAGCACCACCGGCCGCTCGCCGCGCTGGATGCGCCGCGCGAAATCCTCGGGCAGGTGCACGACGAATTGCACCTCGCCCGCGGCGAGCAGGCGGTCGGCCTCGTCCACGGTGCCCGGCTGCGCCACGATGCGGAAATAGCCGGTGTTCTCGAGCGCGCGCACGAAGCTGCGCGAGAAGACGCTCGACTCGGCCGCGACGACCGCGGCGGGCAGGCCCTTCGGGTCCATGTTGATGGCGAAGCCGAAGAGCACCAGCTGCAGGAGGGGCACTCCGATCATCATCGCGAAGGTGAGCCGGTCGCGGCGCATCTGCACGAACTCCTTGATCAGCACGGCGAGGAAGCGGGGCCAGGTGAACATGTCAGGCTTTCGGCTGGTTCTCGCGCATGAGATGGATGAAGACGTCCTCGAGCGTGGGGTCGACGCGGCGGACCACGAGCCCGGGCCGCTTGCCGAGGGGTGCCAGCGCCTGCGCCAGCGCCGCGCCGTCGGTGCCGCTCACGTGCAGGCGGTTGCCGAACGGCACCACGTTCTCGACGCCGGCGGTTGCCTCGATCTCGCGGGCGAGCGCGGCCAGCGCCTCACCCTCGCCGTCCTCGACCTCCCAGGTGGACAGCGCGGCGCTCGCGATCACCTCCGGGATGCTGCCGCGCACCAGGAGCTTCCCGTACGCGATGTAGGCGAGCTCGTGGCAGCGCTCGGCTTCGTCCATGTAGTGGGTGGAGACGAGCACCGTCATGCCCTCGGCGGCGAGGCGGTGGATCTGGTCCCAGAAGTCGCGGCGCGCCCCGGGGTCCACGCCCGCGGTCGGCTCGTCCAGGAGTAGCAGCTTCGGGTCGTGCAGCAGGCAGGCGGCGAGCGCCACGCGCTGCTTCCATCCCCCGGAGAGCGTGCCCGCGAGCTGCTTCTGGCGCGAGCCCAGCCCCAGCTGCTCGAGGGTGGCCTGGACCCGCTTCGCGCGCAGCGGGACCGCGTACATGCGCGCGATGAAGTCCAGGTTCTCGACGATCGAGAGATCCTCGTAGAGGCTGAACTTCTGCGTCATGTAGCCCACTTCGCGCTTGATCCTGGCCGACTCGGTGATGATGTCGTAGCCGAGGCAGGTGCCGCGGCCCTCGTCGGGCGTGAGCAGCCCGCAAAGCATGCGAATGGTGGTGGTCTTGCCGCTGCCGTTGGGGCCCAGGAAGCCGTAGATCTGCCCGCGCCGCACTTGCATCGAGAAGTGGTCCACCACGGTCTTGTCGCCGAAGCGCTTGGTGAGCCCCTCGACGTCGATGACGATGTCCGGCTGGGGACGGTCCCCGGGGCGCGGTTGGGCGCTCACTTGAGCACGACGTCCACGGGTTGGCCCGGATGCAGCTTGGGCGCGTCTTCCTTCACGGGCCGTGCCTCGACGAGGAAGACCAGCTTCGAGCGGTTCTCGCGGCTGTAGATCACCGGCGGCGTGAACTCGGCCTGCGGGGCGACGAAGGTGATGGTGGCCGGAATCTTCGCGGGGCAACCGTCGCAGGTGAGCTCCACCGCCTGGCCGAGCTTGACCGCGCCCAGTCGCAGCTCGGGGACGAAGAAGCGCACCTTCACGTTCTCCGGGGGCAGGATCGCGACCACGGGTGCGCCGGCCGCGACCCATTCCCCGCGCGTGAAGTTGGTGTCGGTGACCACGCCCGAGACGGTGGCGGTGACGGTCTTCTGGCGCAGCCTCCAGTCGGCCTGCGCGAGCGCTTCGCGGGCCGCGGCCACTTCGGCATCGGCGGCGCGCAGCTCGTCGGGCCTGGCACCCAGGCCCGCGGTGGCGGTCTGCGCCTCGATCTCGCGCACGCGCAGGCGCTCGCGGTCGAGCGTGGCCCTGGCCTCGTCGGACTTCTGGCGGCTGAGGAATCCCTTGGCGACCAGGTCCTCGACGCGCGCGTGCTCCTTGGCGGCAAAGCTGGCCGCGGCTTGCGCCTGTCCGAGCTGGGCGCGCAACGCATCCATTTCCGTGGGGCGCGCGCCCTTGCGCTGGTTGTCGCGCTGCGCTTCGGCGCGGCGCACGCGGTCCTCGGCCTCGCGGCGCGCGGCCGCTTCGCTCTCGGCCTCGAGAGCGAAGAGCGGGGCACCGGCTTCGACCCTGGCGCCGCGCGCGACCTCGAGCTTCATCAGGGTGCCGGCGAACGGCGCCGCCACGCGCACATATTCGCCCTCGGCGTAACCCTGCAGGGTGCCGTCGCTGGTGTCGCCGCATCCGGCGAGGGCCGCGGCGATGAGGATCGCGAGAGCGCGTCTCATGCGGAGCCTTTCTTCCCGCCGGTCTTGCGCTTCGGCGGCGCGGACCGCGCCGGCAACGGGGCAGGCGCGGCGATCGCGAAAAGCGCCAGGTCGATGCGCTGGTCGATCGCCTCGTCGGTGAGCATCGCAGCGGCGAGCCCCTGCGACATCGCCTTCGGCAGCTCGCCCGAGTCCACCATGGCGCCGCCCAGGAGGATCGGCATCGTGAGGGAGCCCGCGCAGAAGCCCAGCGCCTGCGGCACCGGCATCGGCCGGATGGTGCCCGCGCGCTGGCCCATGGCGATCAGGCCCGCGAGCACGCCCACGTGGCGCGGCAGGTTCTCGCGCAGGAAGTCGCGGGCGATCGGGTCGCCGCTCAGCGCGTCGGCGAAGACGCGCCCGATGAACTTCCGGTTGTCGCGCAGGAAGCGGCCCAGCACGCGAAACGAGGCGTGCAGGTGCTCGATGGGCGCGGCGTCCCGGGTACGGGCGGAGGCCAGCGTGAAGCGCGCGAACATCTCCTCGTAGGTTTCCTGCATCACCGCTCGCAGGAAGGC
>JBKJYC010000483.1:0-2942 GCA_046715885.1 Usitatibacter sp. | reverse complement strand
GGCATCCTGCTGTATCGGCGCAACGGCGGCCGGCTCGAAGTCCTGCTGGCGCATCCGGGCGGGCCGTTCTGGCGCAAGCGCGACGCGGGCGTCTGGGGGATTCCCAAAGGCCTGATCGATGAAGGCGAGGATCCGCTCGCCGCGGCGAGGCGCGAGTTCTTCGAGGAGACGGGCGTCCAGGTGCCGGGGCAGGGGATCGCGCTGCAACCCCTGCGCCAGCGCAGCCGCAAGATCATCCACGCCTGGGCGATCGAGGGCGACTGCGACGCAAACTCGATCCGCAGCAACACCTTCACGATGGAGTGGCCGCCCAAGTCGGGCAAGACGAGCGAGTTTCCGGAAATCGACCGCGCCGCCTGGTTCGGCCTGGAGGAGGCGCGCATGCGTATCAATCCCGGCCAGGCGCCTTTCCTCGAGGAGCTCGCCGGAATACTGGGCGCTTAGGGGACAAGCGCCCGTGCGGCGGCGGCGATGGAGTCGCGGTCCACGCCGAAGAACTTTCGCAGGTTCGCGCGCGTGTCGCTGCGCCCGAATCCGTCGGTGCCCAGCGCCACGTAGCGATCGGCGATCCACGGCCGGATCAAGTCGGGCACCGCGCTCACGTAGTCACTCGCCGCGACGATGGGCGTGCCGGTCCTGGGCAGCGTCTTCTCGATCCAATCCGGCCGGCGGCGCAGCTCCGTGAAGCTCGTCACCGAATAGACTTCCGCCGCGACGCCATCCTTCTCCAGCAGCTCCGCCGCTGCGAGCGCCTCCGTCAGGATGGTGCCGGCCCCCAGCAGCCGTACCTTCGGCGTGCCGCTGGACTCCCGCACCCGACACATCCCCCGCAGGATTCCCTCCTGCGCACCCGCGGGCATCGACGGCTGCGCGTAGCTCTCGTTCATCACCGTGAGGTAGTAGAAGACGTCCTCCTGCTTCGCGAGCATCCGGCGCATTCCATCCTCGAGGATCACCGCGAGCTCGTAGTCGAACGCCGGGTCGTAGGCGACGCAATTCGGGATCGTGGAGGCGATCAGGTGGCTGGTGCCGTCCTGGTGCTGGAGCCCTTCGCCCGAGAGCGTGGTGCGCCCGGCCGTGGCCCCCAGGAGGAAGCCGCGCGCGCGCGAATCCGCCGCGGCCCAGATCTGGTCGCCCACGCGCTGGAACCCGAACATCGAGTAGTAGATGTACATGGGGAGCATCGCGAAGCCATGCGTGGAATAGCTCGTCGCCGCGGCGGCCCACGATGCGAGGGCACCCGCCTCGTTGATGCCCTCCTCCAGGATCTGGCCGTCCACCGCTTCCTTGTAGTACGAGAGCTGCTCGCGGTCCTCGGGCTGGTAGAGCTGGCCGATGGGCGAGTAGATGCCGATCTGCCGGAAGAGGTCGGCCATGCCGAAGGTGCGCGCCTCGTCCGCGATGATCGGCACCAGCCGCTTGCCCAGCACCGGGTCCTTGAGGAGTGCCCCCACCATGCGCACCAGTGCCACCGTGGTCGACATGTCCTTGCCGCCGGCTTCGAGCGCGAACTTCGCGAACGCTTTGGCCTCCGGTGTGGCGAGCGCCGGGGCGGCGCTGGTGCGCGCGGGCAGATAGCCGCCGAGCTTCTCGCGGCGCGCGTGCAGGTAGGCCATCTCCGGGGCTTCACGCGGCGGCCGCACGAATTCGCACGCGTCCACCTGCGCGTCCGTGAGGGGCAGCGCAAAACGGTCGCGAAACGCCACCAGCTGCTCGGTATCGAGCTTCTTCTGCTGGTGCGTCGTCATGCGGCCCTGCGCCGCCGTGCCCATGCCGTAACCCTTCTTCGTCTTCGCGAGGATCACCGTGGGCTGTCCCGTGTGCCGCACCGCATGCCAGTACGCCGAGAAAATTTTCACCGGGTCGTGGCCGCCGCGCCGCAGCCGGTCGATGTCGTCGTCGGAGAGGTGCGCGGCCAGGCGCTGCAGCTCGGGATACTTGCTGAAGAAATGCTCGCGGTTGAAGGCGCCGTCGGTGGCCGCGTAAGTCTGGAACTCGCCGTCCACGGTCTCGAGGAAGGCCTTCTCGAGGATGCGCTGCGTATCGCGCAGGAACAGCGGGTCCCAGTCCCCGCCCCAGAGCAGCTTGATCACGTTCCACCCGGCGCCCGCGAACAGGCCCTCCAGCTCCTGGATGATGGAGCCGTTGCCGCGCACCGGCCCGTCAAGGCGCTGCAGGTTGCAGTTGACGACGAGCACGAGGTTGTCGAGGCGCTCGCGCGCCGCGACGGAGAGCCCGGCCAGCGCCTCGGGCTCGTCCATCTCGCCGTCGCCCACGAACGCCCATACCTTGCGGCCGCGGGTGTCCTGCAGTCCGCGATGCTCGAGGTAGCGCATGAAGCGCGCCTGGTAGATGGCAAAGAGCGGGCCCAGGCCCATGGAGCCGGTCGGAAACTGCCAGAAGTCCGGCATCAACCACGGATGGCAGTACGACGAGAGGCCCTTGCCGCCGGTCTCGCGGCGGTAGTGGTCGAGGTTCTCCTCGGTGAGGCGCCCCTCGAGAAACGCGCGCGAGTACACGCCGGGCGCGGAGTGCGGCTGGAAATAGACCAGGTCGCCGTCCGCGCCGGCGCGGAAGAAGTGGTTGAAACCGACCGCGAAGAGATCCGCGGCCGCGGCGTAGCTCGCGATATGGCCGCCCAGCTCCGCCGATTCCCGGTTGGCGCGCACCACCATCGCGAGCGCGTTCCAGCGCACCAGCGAGGAGATGCGCGACTCGATCTCGAGATTGCCCTGGTAGGGCGGCTGCTCGGCGAGCCCGATGGTGTTCACGTAAGGAGTGGCGAGCGCCTGGGGAAGCGGCACGCGACGCGCGCGCGCCTGCTGCATCAGGCGCCGCAGGAGGTACGAGGCGCGCTCGGGCCCCTCGGCGGCGATCAGCGCGTCGAGCGCCTCGATCCACTCGCGCGTCTCGAGCGGGTCGATGTCGGGGTCGTGCGGGTC
>JBKJYC010000482.1:0-2834 GCA_046715885.1 Usitatibacter sp. | reverse complement strand
GTCGGCGCCTAGCCGCGGACCGCGAAAAAGACTTCTCGCTCCCACGGTTCGGCTTCGATTCCCACGGTCGCGAACCCGGCGTCCTGGAACAGGGCGTGCCACGTTTTTCGCGCGAAGAGGCCCACCCGATGGCGCTCGTGGACAACCTGGGTCGTGCCCTCGGGAGTCCGCAGGATGAGCGCGTAGTCCACCTCCGCCTGCTCCCGGCCCGGCATCGGCTCGTGGGTCCACTCGAGATAGCGCACGCCGCGTCCGTCGGTCTCGTCGTGACCGCCATGCTCGGCGATCGGGCGAAATGTCTCCGCGACGAAATCCGGCTGCACGACCGCGATGCCACCGAGGGCGAGATGCCCCGCCGCGGTGGTGAGCGCGGCGAGCAGGTCCTCGCGCGTGGCCATGTACATGATCGCGTCGTGGATGTAGACGGCATCGAACGTGCGGCCCAGCCGCAGCGCGCGCATGTCGCCCTCGATGTGCTCGCACTCCGGATTGAGGGCGCGGCTGACCGCGAGCATCTGCGGCGAGATGTCGGCCAGCGTGAGCGTGCAGCGGCGCTTCAGGTGCGAGGCGCTGTTGCCCCCGCCCGAGCCCAGCTCGAGGATCGAGCGCACCGGTCCCATCGCCGCCTGAGCCAGGGCGGCCCAGATCCACTCGGCCTCTTCGCGATACTCCTTGGGGTGCGAGAACAGCGGCCACCAGGGAGCGAACTCGCCATAGATCTTCATCGGCGCGTGGCCGCGAGGGCGCCCGCTACGCCTTCGGGACGGGGTGCGGCTTCAACAGGAACGCCGCGAGCGCCGGAAGCAGGAACAGGGCGCCCAGCATGTTCAGGAAGAACATGAACGCGAGCAGCACGCCCATGTCCGCCTGGAACTTGAGCGCCGACAGGGCCCACGTACCCACGCCGATCGTCATGGTCACCGCCGTGAACACCATCGCCGTGCCACGTTCCCGCAGCGCCTCGAAGAACGCGGTCTGCAGCGGCTTGCCCTCCTCCAGGTGGACCTCGATGCGGTCGTACAGGTAGATCGCGTAGTCCACGCCCACGCCCACGCCGAGCGCGATCACGGGCAGCGTCGAGACCTTGAGGCCGATGCCGAGCGTGGGCATCAGCGCCTCGCACAGGATCGACACCAGGGCGAGCGGGATCAGGATGCAGAGCGTCGCGCGCAGGCTGCGGAACGTCACCATGCACATCACCAGGAGCGCGCCGAAGATGGCGAAGTTCATCTCCCAGCGCGCCTTGTCCACCGCCTCGTTGGTGGCGGCGGTGACGCCCATGTTGCCCGTGGCGAGCTTGAACTCGAGCTGGTCGGAGCGGGCCTGGGCGGCGAAGGTCTTCACCGCCGCGACCAGGCGCGCGATGGTCTCGCCCTGCTGGTCGGTGGTGTTGATGAGGATCTGCATGGCGCTGCAGTCGGGATTCAGCAGGCCCGTGGCCGTGTCGATGGGCGTCACGCTCTGCGCCATCACCTGCGCGTCGCGCGGCAGCTGGCGCCACTTGAGGTTGCCTTCGTTGAAGCCCGCGTTGACCATCTTCGCCATGCCGGGCAGCGAGATCACGGATTGAGTGCCCGGCACGTTCTGCATGAACCAGTCGAAGCGCTCGATCGTGGACATCACGTCGTAGTTGGTGCAGGCCCCTTGCAGGCCCTTGGTCTGCGCCACGGCGCCCAGCGTGTTCACGCCGATGGCGAACTTCTCCACCACCTTCGCGTTGTCCTGGTTGTAGCGCGAGTCCGGACGCAGCTCCGGCACGCCGATGCCGTAGTCGCCCACCTTGAGGCTGTGGGCCTGCCACATGCCTACGGCGCCGATCACCGCGGCGATGGCGATGATGGCCGTGGCGCGGCGCCGCTCCACGAAACCCGCGGCGGCGTGCCAGATGCGGTCGGCCTTGCTCTCCTGGTATGCCTCCTCGGCGGCGACCTTTTTCGACAAGGTGCTGTACGAGAGCAGGATCGGCAGCAGCATCTTGTTGGTGACGATCATCCACGCCACGCCCAGCGAGGCGGTCATGCCCAGCTCGCGCACGATGTCGATCGGGATCAGCATGATCACCGCGAAGCCGAGCACGTTGGTGAGCAGCGCCAGGGTGCCGGGGATGAAGAGCTTGGCGAACGACCGCTTGGCCGCGGTGAGGCTGTCCACTCCGGAGACCACCTCGCGCTCCCAGGTCTTGGTCATCTGAACCGCGTGCGAGACGCCGATCGAGAAGATCAGGAACGGCACCAGGATCGAGAGCGGGTCGATGCCGAAACCCAGCAGCGGCAGCGTGCCCAGGAGCCAGAGCACCGGCATCATCGCCACCACCAGCGCCACCGCCGTCAGCTTCACGTCCTTCACGAACCACAGCATGAGGGCGGCGGTGATCACGAAGGCGATGCCGAAGAAGGTGATCACGCCGCGCGCGCCCTCGCGGATGTCGCCGATCGCCTTGGCGAAGCCGATGATGTGGACGCTGTGCTTGTCGCTCGAGTACTTCGCGCGCAACCCCTCCAGCTTCGCGGCGACCTCGAAGTAGTTCAGCCGCTGGTTGGTCTGCGGGTCGATCTCCAGCAGCCCGGCGCTCACCAGCGCGCCGGTGAAGTCGGTGGCGACGCTGCGCCCGACCTCGGTGGACTTGTTCACGTTCTCGCGGACCTTCTTCAGGTCCTCGTCGGAGCCCTGGAACGTGGCGGGGATCACGTTGCCGCCTGCGAAGCCCTCCTCGATCACCTCGATGAAGCGCGTGTTGGGTGTGAAGAGCGACTTGACCGAGGGCCTGTCGACGCCGTTGAGCAGGAACACGTCGTCGGTGAGGCCCTTCAGCTTCGCCATGAACTCCTTGTTGT
>JBKJYC010000481.1:0-3969 GCA_046715885.1 Usitatibacter sp. | reverse complement strand
GAGCTAGATTGGGCCTGTGTGACTTGGGACGGCGACTTGCGATATTCCGGTGATGGGTGGAGCTTTCATGATTTTCGCGGAAGTAAGTGGATCAACATCGGCAATCAGGACAATCGTACGTACCTGCGCAATGCGTATCGCGTTCTCTTGACTCGGGCTCGGCAGGGAATGGTCATATTTGTCCCTCATGGCGATCAATCCGATCCGACGCGCTCAGCGAGCTTTTATGACCCAACGTTCAATTATTTGGCAGATCTGGGGCTGCCTGTCTTGAACTAGCATCCTCGCGTGCACGCGATCGGGCCGGCGCAGGGCGCCACCATCCTCTACATGGACCGCCACCTCGTTCACGAGGTAACTAGCCTCCAAGCCTTCGAAGGCGTGGAAGTGGCGGGGCGCAAGCCCTGGTGGGGCACCTCGCCCGAGATGGTGGTCTCCTTCGGCGACATCCGGGTTGCCTCGGCCGTGGCGTAAACGGGACACCAGCAGTCATCCAATCGATAGCCTCAGCGTTGTTAGACTGTGGGGGCCGTCGATACCTTTTCTCTCCCGCCCCATGAAACCCGGCCGCAACGACCCCTGCCCCTGCGGCAGCAGACGCAAGTTCAAGCACTGCTGCGGCGGCATCGGCGCCGCGGCGCCCGAGCCGCCCGAGAGCCTCGCTTGGCGGCGGCTTCGCCGGCTGCTCGAGGAGCACAACCCCGAGCTGCATCGCTTCACGCTGAAGGCGTTCGGCGCCGGATCCGTGCTCGAGGCGTGGGACGAGTTCACCGGGTTCGCCGACGAGACGCCGGAGTTCGATCCGGAGTCGCCGCACATCGGGCTCTTCATGACCTGGTTCCACAACTTCTGGTCGCCGGTTCCGAACGATCCGGACACGTCCGTCCGAGATGCGGCGCTGCACGAAGTCATTCCCCTGCGCGCCTACCTCGAGCGGCGTGGCCCGAAGCTCGATCCGCTCCTGCGCGAATACTGCGAGTCATGCCTGGAGGCCCCGCTCGCCTTTCACGAAGTCGTCGAAGCCGATCCGGGCCGAGGCTTCGTCCTGAAGGAGCTGATCACGGGCGCGAGCCACTCGGTGGCGGAGCGCTCCGCCTCGGCAGACGCGCAGGTGGGCGATATCCTTCTCGCGCAGGTCGTTCACGCGGGCGGGCTCGCGCTCATCGAGTGCTCCTCCGCCTTCGCCTTTCCGCCGATCTCGCGGATCGAGATCGCCCGCCGGTGCAAGGTGCTGGTCGGGCGTCGCAAGCGGAGCGCGTTTCCGCTGCGCGAGTACGACTACGAAATGCTGGAGATCTACCACGACGTCGCGGCGGCCCTCCTCCATCCCCGGGCCCCGGAGCTTCACAACACCGATGGAGACCCGTTCTCGCTTCGCAAGCTCGTGTACGAGATCGACTCGGCGCAGCAGGCGTTCGACGCGCTGCGCCACCTGGACCCGGCGACCGATGAGGACCTCGAGCACGACGTGCACCGCGAAGCGGATGGGCGCCTCGCGGAAGCGCGCATCACCTGGGCGAGGCCTGCGCGCTCCCGACCTGGGGGGATGGACGGTGCGGTGATCGCCACCCTTGCCATCTCCGGCCGCCGCCTGTGCGCCGAGGTGAACTCCGCGGCTCGCGAGAAGCGCCTGCGGGAGGTCGTGGACCAGGCGCTGGGCTCCGCCGCTCGCTACCGCGCCACGGAGATCCAGACGGTGGAAGCGGCGCTCAAGGAGGCTGGCTCACGGTCGCGCGATCGGGAGCCGGAGGAACGCGACGCTGCGCTGGCGGGGTCTCCGGAGGTCGCCGCGGTCATGAACGAGCACCTGAGCCGCCACTACGAGGGCTGGGTGAACGAGCGCATACCCGCCCTTGGTAACCGCACGCCGATGAACGCCATCACGACGCGCGAGGGGCGCGAGGCGGTCGCCGCGCTCGTGGCCCAGATCGAGCGCGATGGCCGCGCGATGAAGCCGCCGCTGAACCCCGCGATCGTGACGCGGCTCCGGGAGAGGCTCGGTCTGGCGTAGCGATACGGTCCCTGTGTTATCCATTAGTTAAGGATAGTCATCGATTCAGTCAAGTATAATTGACGAAAACATTCTTTAACTATATGATCCAATGATGATTAAAGATTCATCTCAAGCTTTACTGGGTGCCGAGTTCAAGGCTCGGAGGGAGGCCCTTGGCCTATCCCAGGCAAGGCTAGCGGCCTTGGTCGGCCTCTCTCGGGCAACAGTCAACGCGTTCGAAGCCGGAGCCACGGACTTGGGCGTCGCGAAGGTATTCAGGATTGCCCAGGTTCTTGGTCTGCGGTTCGGCGTACTTTCTGCGGATCCTGCCGGCGGTTGGCTCCATACGGCGGCCCAATCCGCCAGCGTCAGCTATCGAACGGCAATGCCTGCTTCCGAGCTTGCGAAGTCATTGAGGACAGGAAAGATCGATTCACGGTATCGGTCCCACATTGCAACGCTCCTCGACGAAGCGTCGCCGGCAACATTGGTGAAGGCGGTCCGCGAAGCTTTTCCGGGGAAGGTACCGAAGGCTGCGTGGCGCAATGTCGCCAGGATGGCGAAGGAAACCCTGTCCACCCGGCCGGACTTGGCATGACCGCACCGTGGGAATCGCTGCTCACGAGGGCGATGACGCTGATCGACCACGTGCAGAGGCAATCCGCGGCGGATGTGTTCTGGACGATGGGAGGCGGAACCGCTCTGATGTTTCGCCACCATCATCGATCGAGCAAGGACATCGATATCTTCTTCAGCGATCCGCAACCACTGGGGTTCGTGAATCCGCGTCTGGGCGGCGCGGCCGAAGAGATGACTTCGAGGTACGAGGAGTCAAGCGGGCACGTGAAACTCTACTTCCCTGAGGGGGAGCTCGACTTTGTGGCGTCCCCTTTGCTTACCACCCCGGGCTATGAGTGGACGCGTTCATCGAGAGGATCGGCGCTCGGCGCGTGATCCTCGAGGGGCAGTTCAACGACATTGAATCGTTGGACTTCCGGCCGAGTTTTGATGCGTGCGTCGAAACGGCTACGCGCTTCCTGCGTGACCTATAATTTCCCTTTGCCCTTGCTGCAAGACCATGCCCCGCACCCTCTACGAAAAGCTCTGGAACTCCCACCTCGTCCGCCAGGACGCCGACGGAACGGCTCTCCTCTACATCGACCGCCACTTGGTCCACGAGGTAACTAGCCCGCAGGCGTTCGAGGGCCTCGAAGTCGCCAACCGCAAACCCTGGCGCCTTGACTCCGTCGTCGCCACCGCCGACCACAACGTGTCCACGGCTGTCGGGCGCAACGACCGCGAGATCGCCGATCCGATCTCCCGCCTGCAGGTGGAAACCCTCGACCGCAACGTCGAGAAGTTCGGCGTGCGCACCTACTTCGGCATGAAGGACCATCGCCAGGGCATCGTCCATGTCATCGGCCCGGAGCAGGGCGCAACACTTCCCGGCATGACGGTGGTCTGCGGCGACTCCCACACCAGCACCCACGGAGCCTTCGCTGCACTCGCATTCGGCATCGGCACCAGCGAGGTCGAGCACGTGCTCGCCACCCAGTGCCTCGTGCAGAAGAAGGCCAAGACGCTCCTCATCCGCGCCGAGGGCGTCCTCCCGAAGGGCGTGACCGCGAAGGACCTGGTCCTCGCCGTGATCGGCAAGATCGGCACCGCGGGCGGCACGGGCTCGGTGATCGAGTTCGGCGGCAGCGCCTTCCGCTCGCTCTCCTTGGAAGGCCGCATGACGGTCTCCAACATGTCGATCGAGGCGGGCGCACGCGCGGGGATGTTCGCGTGCGACGAGACGACCATCGACTACCTGCGCGGCCGGCCGCACGCCCCGAGGGGCGAGATGTTCGACAAGGCCGCCGGGTTCTGGCGCACGCTGGTCTCGGACCCGGGTGCGAAGTTCGACCGCGTGGTGGACATCGACGTGGCCTCGCTCCAGCCGCAGGTCACGTGGGGCTCCTCGCCCGAGATGG
>JBKJYC010000480.1:0-9319 GCA_046715885.1 Usitatibacter sp. | reverse complement strand
GGCTGGTGACGTTCCACGGACCCGTGGCGTCGTCGACCTTCTCCGAATTTTCCGTGGCACAGATGCGCTCCGTCCTGATGGAGCCGCAATCCCGGCACACCTTCGCGATGGCCGCCGAGAATCTCGCGAGAGCCGCGAGCGAGCCGCAGTTCGTGCCCCGCGTCTTTCGCGCCGGCGTCGCGGAAGGGCGCCTTTTGGGCGGCAACCTGAGCACGGTCGCCGCGATGACGGGCACGCCCTACGGAGTGCAACCGGACGGCAGCCTGCTCTTCCTGGAAGAGGTGGGCGAAGCTCCCTACCGCATCGACCGCATGCTGACCCAGCTCGATCAAGCCGGCGTGTTGCCGCGGGTCGCGGGCGTCGTGATGGGCGTCTTCCAGAAATGCGAGCCGCCCGACGCGGAGGCTTCGCTCACGCTGGCCGAGACGCTGGCAGGGCAGATGGAGGCGTTGCGGGTTCCGGCGGCCTACGGCTACTCGTTCGGGCACATCGCGCACCAGATCACGCTGCCCGTCGGGGCGCGGGCGCGCTTCGACACCGAGGCGCGCACCCTCACCTTGCTGGAGCCGGCCGTCCTCGATCGAGGAGCTAATCGAGTCTCTGCAGAAGCGCCCGGCGATGCAGCGCGGTGAGGATCAACTCCTCGTGCCGATAGAAGGATGAATACCTGCCTTTGTACGTTTCCGGATCGAAGGCCGGGCCGCCCGTGAGGAAGATGATCCCGTTCTTCGCGTTGCGGTCGAAGACGAAGGCGCCGGTGAGCCCCCACGCGTCCCCGACATGCCCGACGCCGGTGAACCCGCCGCCCTCGACCAGCCGATCTCCGCAGCCGGGGCCCGTGACATCGAGGAAGCGCTGGTTGCCGAGCCCCCAGGACTGGAAACGATCCTTGCGCGTGCCGTCGCACGTGTTGCCGTTCTTTCCGTTGTCGTTGCGCCACTGCTGCGCGAACATGGCCTCGAGCGTTTCGGTGCGCACGATGCGCTTGCCGTCGAGCTCCCCGCCGTTCATCAGCATGAGCATGATCCGGCCGAGGTCGGCCGCGGATGCGCGCAGGTTTCCCTGCGGGCCGAAGAGCGTGCCGTTGCTGCCGATGACGTAACCCGGACCTGCCCTCGGTACCGGCGGGGCCGCGGAGTAGTCATCGACTTGCGCGACCCACGGCCCGCGCGGATTCCAGATCTCCCTGCCATCGACGGTCGCGCGCTTGCGGTAGAGGGTCGCGATGTTGCGCACGCGCCCGGGCGGCAGGTCCGCGGGACTGAATCCGCCCTGCAGGCCCAGCGGCGCCACGATGAGGCGGCTCATCACCCGGTCGAAACGCTCGCCGGTGGCCTTCTCCACGACGGAGCCGACGACACCCCAGGGCAGGTTCGCGTACTCGAAGAACTCGCCCGGCTTCGCCCTGGCGGACCACATGACCCCGTTGGAATGCAGCCTGCCTTCCGGCGCCAGCACATCCTTGAGATCGACCGTGTCGGGCCAGAAGTAGCCGGCCTCATCGCGCAACGACGAGGTGTGCGTGAGCAGCATGCGCAGCGTGATGGGCACGTCCGGGAAGTGCGGATTGCGCACCGGATACCCGAGGTAGCGGCCGATGTCGGCATCGAGTGCCAGCGTGCCGTCCTCGACCATTCGGAGCACGCCCAGCGTGACGACCAGCTTCGAGATCGACGCCACGCGGTAGAGCGTCGCGGCGGTCGCGGGCTTGCTGTTGGCCGGATTTCGCGCATCGATGAAGCGGTGGCCGAATTGGCGGTGGTAGACCACTTGCCCGTCGCGAATGGCCAGCACCGAGAGGCTGGCCAGCGAATGCGTCGGGTCCCGGGTGATCGCCGAGAGCTCCGCGTCCAGCACGCGGGCGAAGGACGCCGCGCGCGCGGCGCCGGCGGGCGCTCCATTCGCGGGCCCGGAGCCGGCGATGGCGAAGGCGCCCAGCCCCAGGAGTGCCAGGGACAGCCTCACGGATTCACCAGCACGTCGAGCAGCGCCGCGGTGTGCGCGTCGGGCATGCCGTCGAAGCGCGCGGGGCGATACTTCATCTGGAAAGCGGACAGGACCCGGACGGTGGCCTCGTCGAGCCCGCCGTTGCGAGGCACCGCGAAGCCATGCTGCGCGAGCTTCTCCTGGAACCACGCGATGTCGGGCAGCGCCTGCTCGAAGGCGCTCCGGCGGCGCGCGACCTCGGTCGCGTCGGGCCACGCAATCAGGCCCGCGTCCGCAAGGCGCTTCCACGGGAACTTCGGCCCCGGGTCCACCTTGCGCTGCGGGGCGATGTCGCTGTGGCCGACCACCCGGTCCGGCCGGATCTGATGGCGGCGGACGATGTCCTTGACCAGCTCCAGCACCAGGTCCATTTGTGCCTGCGGATATTCTTCCCAGGTCCCGCTCTCCATCGTCCCCTGCAATCCCAGGTTGACGATCTCGATGCCGATCTAGCTCGCGTTGAGCTGGGTCGCGCCTTTCCAGGAGCTCAGGCCGGCGTGGTAGGCGCGCCGGCTTTCGTCGACCAGGCGATAGATCGCCGGCGGATTGTCGCGCACCAGGTAGTGGCTGCTGACGGGACCCTCGGTGAGGATCTTCAGCGCCGAGGGGAAATCGCTCGAGGTGAAATGCAGCACCAGGAACTGCACGCGGCTGTCCTGGCTGCTCGACGTGTGGGTGGTGTCGATGGGATGGCGGGCGGCGCAACCCGCGAGCACGCAGAAGGCGAGGGCGTAAAGGAGGTTTCTCATCGAACGGCGCCCACTTTATCCGAAGTGCCCCGCGCCTTCATGCCGAACTCGGGATCGACTTTCACCATTGCCGCCGCCACGAAGGCCGGAAGCGTGGCGATGCAGACCCACACGAAGAAGCGCTCGTAGCCGAGCTGCTCCTGGATCCAGCCGCTCGCCATGCCCGGCAGCATCATCCCCAGCGCCATGAAGCCGGTGCAGATCGCATAGTGCGAGGTGCGGTGCGGGCCTTGCGCCACCATGATCATGAAGAGCAGGTAGGCCGCGAAGCCGAACCCGTAGCCGAACTGCTCGACGGCGAGCGCCGCGCAGATGAGGGAGAAGCTCGCGGGCTGCGCGTACGCCAGGTAGACGAAGACGACGTTGGGAACATGCATGGCGAACACCATGGGCCACAGCCAGCGGCGCAGCCCGTGCCGCGAGATGGCCCAGCCGCCGAGCAGCCCGCCCAGCGTGAGCGCGATCACGCCCACGGTGCCGTAGACGATGCCCACGTCGGAGGTCGAGAGGCCCAGGCCGCCGCGCTCCGCGGGATCCAGCAGGAGGGGGACGACGAGCTTCAGCGCCTGCGCTTCGGCGAAGCGGAACAGCAACAGGAAAGCCAGGATGGACACGATGCCTTCCTTGCGGAAAAAACCGGCGAACGTGTCGAGGAAGCCGCTCAGGAAGCCCGCGTCCTTCGCCACCGTCGCACGGTCGCCTGGCAGCTTGGGCAGGGCGAAGCGGTGGTAGGCGCAGAGGACGACGAAGGAAGTCGAGAGGACGAGGAACACGATCGTCCAGGCGAGCGTGACGTTGCCGGTGAGATCCCCGAGCCGGCCGGCCAAGAAGACCAGCCCGCCCTGGGAGGCGATCATGGCGACGCGGTAGAAGGCGCTGCGCACGCCCACGAACGCCGCCTGCTCGCGCTCCTCGAGCGCCAGCATGTAGAACCCGTCGGCGGCGATGTCGTGGGTCGCGGAGTTGAACGCCGCCAGCCAGAGCATCGCCAGCGTCATCTGGAAGAAGCCGGCCATGGGGAGCGTCAATGCGACCAGCGCCATCGCCGCGCCGATGCCCAGCTGCATCGCGAGGATCCAGCCGCGCTTCGAGCCGAACATGTCGACGATCGGCGCCCACAGGGGCTTCACCACCCACGGCAGGTAGAGCCAGCTGGTGTAGAGGGCGATGTCGGCATTGGAGATGCCGAGGTTCTTGTACATGACGACCGAGACCGTCATCACCACCGCATAGGGAACGCCTTGCGCGAAATACAGCGTGGGAACCCAGAGCCAGGTGTGCTTCACGCTAGATACAATAGGGCAAGCGGTCGAGTGTCCAATGATAACGGGAGGAAAGCATGGCACGCGGTGGCGCTTAGCTACATCTGGAGCGGGTTCTTCCTGGTCGGCTTCGCCGCGGCGCTGGCGCAGTGGCTTTTTCTCGGCGACGTGGACGTGTTCAAACGCATCGTCGACGGCACCTTCGAATCGGCTCGCTTCGCGGTGATGGACCTGGCGCTCCCGCTGGCGGGAGTGATGACGTTGTGGATGGGCCTGCTCGCCATCGGCGAGAAGGCGGGCGCCATCGATGCCGTGGCGCGGATCATCGCGCCCTTCTTCTCGCGCATCTTCCCCGGAGTGCCGCGCGACCATCCCGCCACCGGCCTGATGGTGATGAACTACTCGGCCAACTTCCTCGGGCTCGACAACGCGGCCACGCCCCTGGGGCTGAAGGCGATGGAGAGCCTGCAGACCCTCAATCCCAACCCGGACGAGGCCACCGACGCGCAGATCATGTTCCTGGTGCTGCAGACCGCGGGCCTCACGCTGATTCCGGTCACAGTCATGGCGCAGCGCGCGATCCTGGGCGCGCAGGATCCGTCCGACATCTTCATTCCCACGCTGATCGCGACCTTCGCCGGCACGCTGGTCGCGCTGATCGCGGTGGCCCTGAGGCAGCGCATCCGGCTGCTCGATCCGGTGATCCTCGCCTGGCTGGGCGGCATCACGGCCTTCATGCTCGCCATCGTCTGGTACTTCAGCCAGCACCTGACGCGCCCGGAGATCCAGCTCGTCTCCAACGTGGCCGGGAACCTGCTGCTGCTCTCGGTCATCGTGGCGTTCATCGCCGGGGCGCTGTACCGCCGCGTGAACGTCTATGAGGTCTTCATCGACGGCGCCAAGGGCGGCATCCAGATGTCGCTGATGATCATTCCCTTCCTCGTCGGGATGATCGTCGCCATCGGCGTGCTGCGAAACTCGGGCGTACTGGACCTCGTGGTGGGTGGTTTCGCGTGGGCGTTCGCCGCGGCCGGGATGAACACGGATTTCACGCCCGCGCTGCCGACGGCCTTGATGAAGTCGATCAGCGGCAGCGGCGCACGCGCGATGGCGATCGAGGCGATGAAAGCGTACGGCGTCGACTCGTTCGTGGGCCGGCTGGTCAGCATCATCCAGGGCTCATCGGACACCACGTTCTACATCATCGCGCTCTACTTCGGCTCCGTGGGCATCAGGAAGACACGCTACGCGATCACCTTCGGACTGCTCGCGGACCTCGCGGCCGTCATCGCGGCGATCGGCGTGGCCTACCTGTTCTTCCACTGAGCGGGCAGGCGCCGTTCAGAGGGACGCCATCGGCTCGGCGAGATAGAACCATTCGTTGCCGGGCTGTGCCCCGGCGTCGGGAAAGACGATCCACCCGTCGTTTTCGGCGGCGATGACGGTGCCGTCGTGGCGCCGGGCGATGACCTCGCCTCTGGACAAGCGATCGAAGCTCGCCCAGGGGCGGCTGAAGGCGTCGTCCACGTGGGCGCGGTCCACCACTTCGCGCAGGCTGAGCCCTTCATATTGCGATGCCGGCGGCGGGGCTTCGGCGTCCGCAAGGCCGAGGAATGCCAGCGTGTTGAGGATGGCGCGGTAGGCGACCTCGGGCGAGGACGCGTCCTCGTGCTGGCCGCACTCGAGCGTGATCGCGTAACCGCCGACTGAGCGCATGTACTCGGTCGTCCCGATCCCGTAGCGCGGGTCGGTGTTGAGCGCGTTTCCCAGGCCTTCGTTCACGCGGCGCTCGACACCGGTGGCGTAAGTGCTCAACCATCCGTCCACGAAGCGCCGCACGCCCAGCCGTGATGCCAGCGCCCTCTCGCGCTCCGCGAGGGCGAAGGGCTCGAGGTCGCCGGCGTTGTCGCGCGGTCCCAGCATCGCGAAGGGCTCCGTCCTGCCGCGGGTGGAGTGCAGGTCCAGCAGGACCTCGTGGCGCGCGAGCAGCGGGCAGAGCCAATTGGCGACGTGGTCCTCGAAATCGGCGGGGTTCGCGTTCGGACCCAGGTTGCGGTTCAAGTTGCGGTCGCCCGCGCGCTCGCCTTTCGCGTAAGCAAGGGGATTGGTGACCGGAACGAACGTGGCCGTGCCGCGCGCGATCCGCACCTGGCCGGTCTCGAGATCGTCGATGACGCGGCGGATCGCCTTCGTGCCGCAGGTCTCGTTGCCGTGCACGGCGCCGGTGACGATGAGGCGCGGGCCGGCCTGCAGGCCGGCGAAGCAAACCGATTGGAAGTGCAGCTGCGCAAACGCCGAGGCCTCGTCCATGGCGTGATTCTAGGGGAGTTGGGAACACGCGATGGCACGATGTGCAGAGGCCGCTTTATCCACAATCGGGCCGCTGACGCGCGTTGGGCCTGTGCCGGCCCTAGACTCCGGCATGCCCCTGAAGACCACCGCAGGCAACCATGGCGAGGTCGCCAAGGGACGCGGCTCGCCCATCAATCCCGAGGGGCGCTTCGAGAAGTGGGGCCGCGATGCGGCCGAGGACGGCTGGTTCCAGGAGCCCACCGAAGCGCGTCCGAAGACCGTCGTTGCGATAGAGAAGGCGAAGAGCATCATCTCGCGTCATGACTCTCCCGACGTCGGATTCAGCCAGTCGGTGAATCCCTACCGGGGATGCGAGCACGCCTGCGTTTATTGCAGTTGGGGTGGCACACCGATTCTCATGGCGGACGGGCGTACGCGTCTCATCTCGGACCTCCGTTCCGGCGACGAGATCTATGGCACACGTCGGCAGGGAGCCTTCAGGCGCTATGTGAAGTCGCGCGTGCTGGATCACTGGAGCGTGATCAAGCCCGCGTACCGCGTCGTCCTCGAAGACGGCACTGAGCTTATCTCGAGCGGCGACCATCGTTACCTGACCGAGCGGGGCTGGAAACACGTCACAGGCACGATGACCGGGGCGAATCAGCGGCCCTACCTGACCATGAACAACAAGCTGATGGGGACCGGAGCGTTTGCAGACGGTCCGATTGAAGATTCCGACTATCGGCAGGGTTATCTGTGCGGAATGATCCGCGGCGACGCGAACCTCAAATCCTATGTGGGAACTCGCGGCGAGCCGGCTCATCGCTTCCGGCTGGCTCTCGCGGATCCGCAGGCGCTACTTCGAACCCAGGACTTCTTGCTGGACTTCGACATTGCAACGCAAGAATTCGAGTTCCAGCGCGCAGTCGGGAACTACCGAGCGGTGCACGCGATCCGTGCCCAATCTCGTGCGAAGGTGGAGGCAATCCAGCGGCTGGTCGAATGGCCTCTGGCTCCCACCCCCAGCTGGATGAAGGGCTACTTGGCCGGCATCTTCGATGCGGAGGGCAGCTTCAGCCAAACGATCCTTCGGTTCACCAACTGCGACCTGCAGATTCTGGACTGGATATCGCGAGCACTCCGGCATTTCGGATTCGTTTCGGCGCGCGATGTTTCCCGGCAAGGCGTCAACATGCCCGTGCATAACATGCGAATCAAGGGCGGTCTGCGCGAGCATCTCAGGTTCTTCCATCTCGTTGATCCGGCGATCACAAGGAAGCTCGACATCTCGGGCCAGGCGCTCAAGAGTGACGCAAAGCTGAAGGTGGTCAGCATCGAACCGCTGGGCAAGGCGATGCGGCTCTACGACATCACCACCGAGACCGGAGATTTCATTGCAAACGGTGTGGTCTCCCACAACTGCTTCGCCCGCCCCAGCCACGCGTACCTCGGTCTCTCACCGGGCCTCGATTTCGAGACACGCCTCGCTGCCAAGACGAACGCCCCGGACCTCCTTCGCGAAGCCTTCGCCAAGCCCGGCTATCGGTGCGAGCCGCTCACCGTCGGCGTGAACACCGATGCGTACCAGCCGATCGAGCGCGAGTACCGCATCACGCGCGGCATCCTCGAGTTGTGCAACGAGACTCACCACCCGGTGTCGCTGATCACAAAGTCGGCCCTCGTCGAACGCGATCTCGACCTCCTCGCCCCGATGGCGCAGCGCAAGCTCGTGAGCGTGACGCTCTCCGTGACGACGCTCGACCACGAGATCTCCCGCCACATGGAGCCGCGCACCAGCGCCCCCGCGCGCCGCATCCTCGCGATCAAGCGGCTCTCGGAAGCCGGCATCCCGGTCAATGTCAACGTGGCGCCGGTGATCCCCTTCCTCACCGACTCGGAGCTCGAGCCCATCCTGGAAGCCGCGCGCGACGCCGGCGCCAGGACCGCGGGCTATGTGCTCGTGCGGCTGCCGTGGGAAGTGAAGGACATCTTCCGCGCCTGGCTGGACGCCCATTTCCCGCTCAAGGCCGCGCACGTGATGTCGCGCATCCACGAGATGCGCGAGGGCCGCGACAACGATCCGAACTTCGGCACGCGCATGACGGGCACCGGGCTCTTCGCGGAGCTCCTCCGGCAGCGATTCGACAAAGCCTGCGCACGAATCGGGCTCGACCGGGGCCACGACTACGAGCTCGATACAACCCTCTTCCGTCCACCGGCGACGCACGGACAAGGGCAGCTTTTCTAGCGTCGCCTATTGGAGACTTCTTGCACTTGTAACCCGCCGCGAAGAACCCACCCGTTCGCACGTACTCTGTAGTTGATTGCGTGACAAAGCGTAGGTGGATTCCTTCATGCGTACTCTCCTCGCGGCCCTTGTTTTCTCGAGCCTTTGCAGCGTCCCGGCGCTGGCTGAGCCCGTCGTGTCGCCTCTCGGAGACGGCGGCGGCAACTACAACTTCCACCAGCTCGAGAAGTACCAGCTGTACAACGCCCCGACGGGCGTCACGCACGCGGGCGGCACCATGCGCTGGTTCTACAACGATGCCAGCCGGCCTTCCACCATCAGCAAGGCGAACGCGATCGCGCGCATCCAGTCCGCGATGGCCCAATGGTCGGCGGTGTGCCGCATATCCTTCGCGTACCTGGGCGAGACGACCACTGGCTTCTCGATTTCGAATGCCTCGTACGATGGAGTGAATGTCGTGGGTTGGGACGCGACCACGCTCTCCGCGCCCACCACGGGAACTACCTCGGTGGTCTGGAACGGCAGCAACACCTTCATCGACGCCGAGATCCGCTTCAACGCCACGTACGGCGTGACGGTCTCCGCGTTCGACGCGACCGCGGTCCATGAAGTCGGGCATGCGCTCGGCCTGGACCACTCCGACGTCTCCAGTCAGGTGATGTCGGGCCCGCCGCTCACGAGCTACAACGGCCGGAACGCGCTGAACTCGGATGACATCGCGGGTTGCGTGAGGCTCTACGGCGCGCCCGGGGGCAGCACGGCCGACGCGCAGGCACCGAGCA
>JBKJYC010000479.1:0-5385 GCA_046715885.1 Usitatibacter sp. | reverse complement strand
GTCCTCGGCCAGCATGACAAGGCCGCGCTTGCCTTCCAGCAGGCGGCCGAGCTGCAGCCGATGAATCCCTACGCCTGGTACAACCTGGGCATGGCGTACCACACGCTGGGAGAGCGCGAGAAAGTCGAGGCGACGATCGCGCATCTCGACCGGTTCGATCCCAAGATGGCGCTGCGCCTCGTGAACGACTCTTCAACCGGATGACATGCTCCTCCTCGTCATCATCCTGAAGGGGCTCGCCGAGGTGCTGCTGCTCTCGCTGGTGGCGCAGGGCATCATGTACGTCTTCGCCGGTGCAACGCGCGAGCGCAACGTCGTCTACCAGATCTTCGCGACCGTGAACCGGCCGCTCTGGAAGGTCACGCGCTTTCTCACCCCGCGCTTCATCGTCGACCCGCACGTGGGGTTCGTGAGCCTGTTCCTGCTCGCGGTCGTGTGGTTCGTCCTCGTGCTTGCCAAGGTCCACTACTACCTCGAGGCGGGCAAGGCCGTCGGCTAGCCGCCCCGCCGCGGCCGCGGGGCCAGCGCCTCGAGGCCCGCCTTCCATTCGAGCGCCGCCTGCACCAGCTCCGCGACGGAGCTCACGCAAAGCTTTTCCATGATGCGGGCGCGGTGCGCCTCCACGGTCTTGATGCTGATGTCGAGGTCTTCGGCGATCACGCGACTCAATTGTCCTGTCACGACCCGTTCCATGACCTCCAGCTCGCGCTGGGTGAGCTGTGCGACGCGTTCTCCGATGGCCTGGCGCTCCTGGCGGCGCGTGCGCGTCTGGCGGTCGCGCTCGAGGCATTGCTGCACCAGCGTCACGATGCGCCGGTAGTCGAAGGGCTTCTCGACGAAGTCGTAGGCGCCGCTCTTCACCGCTGCGACGGCGTTGGGCACGTCGGCGCGTCCCGAGAGGAAGATCACCGGGATCCCCACCCCCTGCTCCTTCAGCTTGGTCTGCAGCTCGAGCCCGCTCATCCCCGGCAGGTGAAGGTCGAGGATCAGGCACCCCGAGCTTTCGCGGCTGTAGGCCGCGAGGAAGCTCTTGGGCTCCGCGAAGGTCTCGCAGCGGATGGAGTGCCTCTTCATCAGCCACGCGAGCAGCTCGCGCGTCGAGGAGTCGTCGTCGATCACGTAGACGGTCTGCTCGACGCGCGGCTCGCCGCCTTCGGAAGAGCCGTTGGGGGACGAGCTCATGAGCGAGGCGATCCTGGCGGGCTCGCGTCGAGCAGTCGATCCTCGAGCAGCGCCTGGACGCGTGATACCAGGTCGTGCGTGGAGAACGGTTTTACCACGTACTCGTCGGCTCCGGAGGCCAGTCCCTGCGTGACGTCATCCAGCGCTCCCTTGGCCGTGAGCAGGAGCACGCGCGTGCCGCGCAGGCGGGTGTCGGCGCGGATGGCGCGGCAGATCTCGAGCCCGCTCTTCACCGGCAACATGACATCGAGGACGACCAGGTGCGGCCGGAACTCCTCGAGCGTCTCCATGACCCGGGCGCCGTTGCGAACGACCAGCGTCTCATGGCCGATGCGCCGCATGAGGAATTCCAGCAGCGTGGCGATGCTCTCGTCGTCTTCCGCGATCAGGATGCGCTGGGCCATGGGCTGTCTCACGCACGCACGGCCGTACGGGCGGCTGGTACCGGCTCGATGACGCCCGGCAGAGTGAAGGTGAACGTCGAGCCTCGGCCGGGCTCGCTCTCCACGGTCAGGCGGCCGCCGAAGTGGCCGATGATCTCGCGGCAGATGGCGAGCCCCAGGCCGGTGCCCGCGGGCTTCTCGGTGAGCGTGTCGCCCACCTGCCGGAATTTCTCGAAGATGATGTCTTGGTGGTCCCGGTCGATCCCCACGCCGTTGTCCTGGACCTCGACGTGCACGGCCCCTTCCTTCACGCCGACGCGCACCTCGACGCGGCCGGAACCCTCGGCGCAGAATTTCACCGCGTTCGATAGCAGGTTCAGCAACACCTGGATTACGCGGTCGCGATCGGCCATCACCTTCGACATCCTCGGGCCGTAGCGCACGTCGAGCGCCACGCCGCGGCTCTTGAAGAGCTGGCTGGTCGCCCCGACCGCGTCGGAGACGATCTCGTTCATGTCCAGCTCCGCCGGATGCCACTCGGCGAGCCCCGATTCGAGCTTGGCGAGATCCAGGACCTGGTTGATGAGCCGGGTGAGCCGCTCTGATTCCTTGATGACCAGGCCCAGGAACCGGTGGCGCTCCGCCGGATCGATGTCATCGTGGTCGTGGAGGATTTCCGAGAACGCACGGATCGACGTGAGCGGCGTGCGCAGCTCGTGGGTGACAGTGGAGATGAAGTCGTCCTTGAGCCGGTCGAGCTCCTGGAGCCGCAGGTTGGCGGCCTGAAGGCTGGTCGTGACCGCCTCGAGCTCCTGCTGCTTTTCCTCCAGCTTGTGGCTGTAGGCGATGACCTGGGAAGCCTCGTCGATGATCGTCATCACCTCGTCGATGCCGAGTGGCTCTTCCTGCGCGACCGTGGCGACCATGGTGTGCGCAGATGCCGCGCCTATCGCGCCGGCGAGCTGGATCTCGGCGAAATGGACCAGCTGCGCGTCGGCCTCCAGCGCCTCGACCGAGCGGTGGCCGCGCTCGTTGGCGTAGGCGAGGAAAAGCTCGGCGGCCCGGGCGGGGCCGAGGAAACGGCCCAGCAGCGTCTGCAGCGCCGAGGCGGAGGTGGTGCCCCGCCAGGGGCGTCCGCTCTCGCCGATCTGCGTGAACACGTCGACGAACAAGGTGGCCTGGCTGTGCTCGGCCGCGCTCTGGCGGCCCAGGAGCGACACCAGCACGTAAGCACCGACGTTGGCGATCATGCTCCAGGTCATCGCGTGGGTGATCTGGTCCATGCCCGCGAGCCCGAAGAGCTGGTTGGGCCGCAGGAACTCGATGCCGAATGGACCGGAATCGAGGAAGTCGGTGCCCAGCCATCCCGATTTCGCGAAGGCCGGGAGCAGCAGCGTGTAGAGCCAGACCGCGAAGCCGGCGCTCAGTCCCGCCAGCGCGCCGGCTCGCGTACCCGCCTTCCAGTACAGGCCGCCGATGAAAGCCGGGGCGAACTGCGCCACCGCGGCGAATGAGATGAGCCCGATCGACACCAGCGCGTACGCTTCGCCCGCGATGCGGAAATAGAAGTAGCCCAGCAGGAGGATGGCGACGATGGCGCCGCGGCGGATGTCGAGCAGGAAGGCCGCCATGTCGGGCCGGGCGGCGACCTTGAACCACTTCCAGCGCAGGAGCAGCGGCATCACGAGGTCGTTGCACACCATGGTCGAGAGCGCGATCGTCTCGACGATGACCATCCCGGTGGCGGCGGACAGTCCGCCGATGAACACCAGCAGCGCGAGGCTCTCCTGCTGGTAGGCCATCGGCAGCGTGAGCACGAAGGTGTCGGCGTCGACGTTGCCCTGCGGGAAGGCGAGCAGCCCGCCGAGGGCGATCGGGAAGACGAAGATGTTGATGGCGAGCATGTAGAGCGGGAAGAGCCACATCGCCTTTTTCAGGTGCTTCTCGTCGACGTTCTCGATCACGGCGACCTGGAACTGGCGCGGCAGGAAGACGATGGCGAGCATGGAGAGCACCGTGAGCCAGACCCACCCCGCGTAGCCCACGGCCGCGTCGCCCAGGGGCGTCATCAGGTGCGCGAGGTCCGGGCGCGAGGACGCGCGCTCGAAGATGTCGCCCAGCCCGCCGAAGACGCCGAAGGTCACGAAGAGGCCCACCGCGAGGAAGGCGATCAGCTTCACCAGCGACTCGAAGGCGATCGCGGCGACCATGCCCTCGTGGCGCTCGCTCACGTCGAGGTGCCGCGTGCCGAACGCGATGGTGAAGAGGGCCATGAAGAGCGCCACGTAGAACGCCGTGTCCTGCAGGATCGCCACCGCGCCCACTTTCTCCGGCATGACGATTTCGGGATACTGCAGCAGGATCTGGAAGCTGGAGGACACCGCCTTCAGCTGCAGCGAGATGTAGGGGAGGATCCCGATCACCGCGATCACCGTCACCAGCCCGCCCAGCAGCGCGCTTTTGCCGTAGCGCGAGGCGATGAAGTCGGCGAGGGAGGTGATGCGGTTCACCTTGCTCACGCGGATGATCTTGCGCAGGAGGAACCACCACAGCAGGATCATCAGCGTGGGACCGATGTAGATCGGCAGGAAGCCCACCCCGTCGCTCGCCGCCCGCCCCACGCTGCCGTAGAAGGTCCAGGCCGTCGCGTACACGGCGAGCGAGAGGCTGTAGATCACCGGGTTCGCGATCACCGAGCGGCCCGCCTCCGCGCGTTGGTCGGCGTAGTACGCGATGGCGAACAACAGCCCGATGTAGCCGAAGGAGGCGAGGACGATGCCCCAGCCTTGGAGCATCCGCTGCGGCCCTAGTCGGATCGCTCGACGATGGCGGCCACGAGCGCGATCAGCAGCGCCCACGCGGCGAAGAGGTATGCGTACAGGAGCGGCACGCCCAGGATCGTGGCCTGCACGTTGAAGAGCGCGAGCATCGGAAAGTTGAACAGCAGGCAACCGAGCAGGAAGAGCCCGATCAGCCGCTGCCCTTTACGGCCGGATTTCTGCATGGTCCCTCCTCCACGGACTCTCACTGTAGTAGAGGGCCGGGGGGCGCGGCTTGTCAATCCACGCGGACTAGCGCACGGCCGCGACACGCACCTCGGACGCCACGCCGCGCTCGCGTTTCTCCGTCGGATGCCAGCCCTGCACCGCCAGGAACACGAAGAAGCCGATCACGTAGGCGAGCGCCACGTGCCAGCCGTGCCTCAGCCACTGCCCCACGTTCCTCGCTTCCGGGTACGCATTGGAAAGCGCCACGCCCGCGCTCGATCCGAACCAGATCATCGAGCCGCCGAAGCCCACGGCATAGGCGAGCATTCCCCAGTCGTACCCTCCCTGCTTGAGCGCCAGCGCGGTGAGGGGAATGTTGTCGAACACGGCAGAGACGAATCCCAGGCCCAGGGTGGTCTGCCAGGACGCCGCGGGAAGCTTCTCCACCGGCATCATCGAGGCGATGGTCACGAGCGCCAGCAGGAAGACCGAGCCCTTGAATGCCTCCGGCAGCAGTTTCCAGTCGGGTTGGCGCAGGGGGGCGCTGGCGAGAATGGCCACCCCTACGGCGGCGCCGATCACCGGGAAGCGATCGAGCCACACCTTGAAATGCAGGTTCGCGACCACGTTCGCCGCGATCGCGGCCACGAGGATGAAGGCGACGATCCACACCCGCGGCCAATCGATGGTCGTGGCGGAGGCCGCGTTCTTCACGATCGGCGAATACGCGTGCTGCTGGCGCGCGGGGAACCAGCCGAAGACCAGCAGCGCCACGCCCGCGGCGACATAGGCATCGAGCACCGCGAGCGGGCTCACGCCCTCGATCCACATCA
>JBKJYC010000478.1:0-6715 GCA_046715885.1 Usitatibacter sp. | reverse complement strand
CCGCCGCCTTCATCGTTGGTGATGAAGCCGAAACCCTTCGCGTCGTTGAACCACTTCACGATGCCTTTAGCCATGTCAATTTCTCTCTTCTCTACTAAGTTCGCAGCAAGACCGAGCCGCGATGACGGGCAAAACGATCAAGAGAGAGAATTTGACTGCCACTACTAGGTCCGCTTTACGCGGACGGAGAAGGACTGCGACATTCACTACTTGACTATCCTGCGGTACGCACATTAACACAGAATCTCCTGCAAGGGGCTAAAAAGATGGCGAATCCTCCCATATATGACGGCGGCTGCACCTGTCGCGCCGTGCGCTACCGGATGACCGGCATGCCGCTCTTCGTGCACTGCTGCCACTGCCGCTGGTGCCAGCGTGAGACCGGCGCTTCCTTCGCGTTGAACGCGATGATCGAAGCCGATCCGGTGGTCTTGCTGGAGGGAAAGCCGGCGACCGTCAGACCTGGCCGCTGGAGAGCTTGGCGCGCCGCAAGGCACTGCCGGGATGACAGACCTGCCAAGAACGCGAGTCAGAGGCGGGACCACCAGAAGAGGACACCGGGCCAGAAAACCAAGTAGGTGGTCCAGAACAGCACAAGGGGGAGATCCAGCCGGCGCAGCGCCAAAAGTGGGTTGTACAGTAGAGTTACGACCATCGAAACCCCCTGGATACGACCGATTAGGGGCTGCGGCGCCTAAAAGGTCTGTAGGCGGCGCGGTCAATTGCCGTCGGAGGATTCCTACCCCGAGCCTCGCGAGGCTCCGGGGAAGCTTCCCCTAGCCGCCGTCGCCGCGGCGGGAATCCAGGTACTCCTCGACGTTGCGGTAGTGCTTGCCGTCCCGGTAGTACGTGCCGCCACGGTAATCGTCCGGACGCCAGCCGCGGTTTCCATTCGCGCGCGGGTCGTAGTACGCCGGTGCGCCGCCGCGGCCGTAGCGCCTGCCGTTGGCGTCGTAATAGCGGCGGTCGTAGCGATCGGCATGGCGGCGATCGTCATCGCGCGATTCCGCGATGCTGGCACCGGCCAGCGCGCCGAGCACGCCGCCCACGAGGGCTCCATTGCGATCGTCGTCGTGGTTCGCCGCGGCGGGAAGCGCGCCGGCTCCCAACACGGCAGCGGTGGTGGCGATCATCAAGGTCTTTGTGAACATCCGGACATCTCCTCGTAGGACGATTCTGTCCCCATGACCTTTAGAACGCACGAGCTCTCCCGAGGTTGCACCGGAAGACCTCTTGTTACATCTCAGTTTCTACCCTCCCTGCGGTGCTACCAGAAGTAGATCGGGAGCGAGCGTTCCGCGCTCTTTTTCGGGATGTCAGCGAGAACTTCCTTCTGGTCGCGGAAATTGAGCGCGCTGCGAGTGAGCAGGTCGTCGATTTCCGCCATGTCGTAGTGCACTTTCGGCTTCGCGGGACGCAGCTTCGCCGCGCCGGGGAAAATGCCGATGCCGGACATGATGCAGTACCACGAGAAGATCGGATAACCCTTGCCGATCGCCTGCTGCCCACCTAGTTGAAGACAGGGACGTCATCCGGCGCTCCGCGTCGTTCGAGGGATTCGCAGGCTCGCCGTACAATAGGCCGGACCGAAAAGGCGGGCAACAAGACCAGTTCACGAAATCCGGCGCATGGGAGGCCGCAATGGGATCGACCCTGAGAAGTTGTGTCGCCGGTGTGGCGGCAGCGGCATTCCTTGCGGCGTTCGACGCGCTCGGCGCCGAAGACTTGTCGGTGAAGGACATGATCGAGGCTTTGGCGCCGAAGCCAAGCGCTGCGACGCGGGGTCTGGATGAGGCCTCAAAGGAAGCCGCGACGGAAGGCGCGGGCGCGCCCGCCGACGGCAAGCGCCGCATGCGCGGACTCACGCGCTCCGCCAGGCCTACCGCCCCGGCGACGCCGCCGACCCGCGAGGGCCGCCTGCAGCTCGCAGTCCAGTTCGAGTACGCTTCCGCGGCCATCTCGCCGCAGAGCCGCGAGCTGCTCTCACGCCTCTCCGCCGCGATGAAGGCGCCTGAGCTGGCGCGGCTTCGCTACCGCATCGAGGGACATACGGACATCACCGGGAGCGCGGACCGGAACCAGCGGCTGTCGGAGCGCCGTGCCCAATCCGTGGCCGACTTCCTCAAGGGCGCGTCCGGCGTCACCGAGTCGCGGTTGAACACGATCGGCCTGGGTAGCAGCACGCCCGCCAATCCGAACGACCTCAAGGCGGCGGAGAACCGGCGCGTGGTGGTCGTGTCCGTGGAAGCGCCGCCGGAGTCGGCGTCCGCGGCAGATGACGACGCCGGCACCGTCCAGCAGCTGAAGGGCTCGCTCTACGTACGGCGCAGCGGGACGTCCAGGACGGTCAGCGTCGGCTCGCGCGTGCGCGAGGGCGACGTGCTCAGCACTCCCTCGAATTCCACCGCGCTGCTAAAGCTCGACGACGGGGCAAACGTGCTGCTGCGCAGCGACTCCACCGTGGAATTTCGCAAGCTGCGGATGCAGGGGGAGCCGGGCAGGATGGGTCAGGTGATGGAGCTTCTCGTGGGCGCGCTGAGGTTCGTCTCAGGCTCGTTCGGCCGCAACCGGCCGGAGGCCGTGGCGTTCGTGACGCAGACGGCCACGCTGGGGCTTCGCGGCACGGACGTGGACATCGTCTATGCCGGCCAGTACGGGACGGAAGACCCGGGAACGTACGTGAAGGTGAACCAGGGCGGCGTGGCACTGGGCGGCATCGACGGCTCCACGGTCGAGCTCTCCAAGGATGAGCAGGCATTCGCCGGCAATCCCAAGGTCCTCACGCGAAGCCTGCGCAAGGGTCCGGCCGCCGTGCGCCTGGACGCGCCCGCCTCCGTCTTCAAGACCGGCGAGTTGGACAACCTGCTGGCGACGCGCTAGGCGTCGTCAGCCCTTGGCGCCGTCGAGGTCTTCGAGGTTTCCGAGGGCCTCGGGATCTTCCAGATCCACGATGTGGTCCACGTTGATGTCCGCGCCTTCCGGCGGCGAGGTGTCGCGCGTGGCCGAGGCTCGTTCGCCGGTTCCGAAGCGGTCCGAATCACTGTCGAGGTCCGCGTCGCCAAGCTCGGGGCCCGCATGGGCGACGTCGCTGCCGCTATCGGAGCTGTCGCTGGGTCCGAGCGCGGCCGTGCCGTGTCCCTTGCCGAGAATGCGGTCGCGTCCGGCGGGGAAATTATCGGGAGTAAGGGTGCTCGTCGATGCCATGATGGGCCTCCTGTGGATGACCTCCGTTGGACGGTCCCGCGGGCTCGCGGTTCGGGTAGGAGGTTGACTACAGCGCCGCGCCCGCGGTGTTGCGCGCGGTGACGCGTCTTCGCTACCGGCGTGGCTCATGCCGAGGTCACCGCGCGCGCGTTCAGCCGGCCCGAGGGCTTCGACGCGATCGAATACCTGAACAAGGCCCTGGCGACGATGCCGCGCGGCACGCCCACTGAAGTGCTGCTCCTGACCGAGCTTGAAACGGCGCGGCGGGAGGTCTTCAACTCGATGGGCGTGTGCGAGACCTGCGGGGAGGGCGTGATGCTCACCGGATCCGCGGACGACCTCGAGTGGTATGCGCGGTCGTAGCTCCTCAGTAGCCGCCGCGCGAGGTCTCGGCGCGCAGCATGTCCAGGAACGCACGCGCCTTCGCGGGCATGAAGCGTGCGGAAGGGAAAACGGCGTGCACTTCCGAGGGGGCGCATCGAAACCGCGGAAGCAGACGCACCAACCGGCCTTCGCGCAACTCCTCCTCGATGTGGATGATCGGCAACGGGGCAATGCCGGCTCCGGCGAGCACGAACGCCTTGATGACAGGGATGGTGTCGCCCTGGATGGTGCTGGGGACCCGCAGGGTGCGTGAGCGCCCGCGCGCGTCGGTCAGCAACTGCCGCCGGCCGCTTGCCGGGGCGGTGTGCACGATCCAGTTGTGGCCGTGCAAGTGGTCGACGCGGCGAGGCGCCCCCTGGCGCTCGACGTACTCGCGCGAGGCCACCAGGACGCGCTCGATCTCGCCGATCTTGACCGCGTGCAGGCTCGAGTCGCGCGGCTTGCTCATGCGGATGGCGAGGTCGAATCCTCCGGCAACGAGGTCAAGGACCTGGTCCGTGGCCACCAGGTCGACGCTCACCTCGGGATTTCGAAACACGAATCGTGCCAGCGCGGGCGCGACCACCGCCGCCGCGTAGTCCACGACGGTGGTGAGCTTGAGCGTTCCCCGCGGCGCTCGCATATTCGTGGCGGCCCCCTCGATCGACGCCTCCGCGTCCAGGAGGATGCGCGCGCAGTCGGCGGCGAACTGCCGGCCCGATTCCGTGAGCGAGAGCCGGCGCGTGGTGCGCGTGAGGAGGGCCACGCCCAGTTCCGCCTCGAGCTTCGAGACGTGCTGGCTCACCATGGCCTTGGTGATCCCGAGGCGCTCGGCGGCCGCGGTGAAGGACCCGGTCTCGACCACGGCCGAGAAGACCCCCAGGCGGTTCAGGTTCACGGCGCGGGCGGTTCGCATATCCGTCGGACTCGCTGCGTCGCGCTGCGTTCGCGCGCAGCGAAGCGTCGCCATGCCCCGACAGGACTGTCAATCCCGGCTTGACAATGAATTCGGTAAAGAGCGGTTTATCCGCGCAATTCAATCCGTGACAATGACCCCACGCTTCCCCAAGGAGTTTTCATGATTCTCGTCACATCCGCAGCCGGGCATCTCGGTCCCCACCTCTTCGCCGAGATCCTCGCGAAAGTCCCGCCGTACCAGGTCGCGGCCAGCACGCGCCATCCCGAGAAACTCACCGCGCTCGCGCGCAAGGGTGTTGCCGTGCGCAAGGTCGAGTATGCGGACCCCCGCACTCTCCACGAGGCGTTCAGGGACATCGAGGCACTCCTCCTCCTTTCCACCGACGCCGACGTTGCCTGCCGCACCGCCCAGCACGAGACCGTGATCGAGGTGGCGAAGCTCGAGGGCGTGAGACGTATCGTGTACACCAGCTTCCTCGATCCGGACGTGCTCTCGCCTTTCCCGTTCTCGGCCGCGCACAACGCCACCGAGACCGCGCTGCGCGCGAGCGGCCTCGAATGGACCATCCTGCGCGTGAGCGGGTTCGCGGAATCGCTGGTCGACGGGTTGAACGCCGGGTTCGAGAGCGGCGTCTACCAGGACGCCTCGCCGCGCGGACGCGTGAGCTATGTCGCCCGGGCCGACGTCGCGCGCGCCGCCGCCGCGGCGCTGCTGCACTCGGAGCACGCGGGCAAGACGTACGAGATCACCGGGCCGGCGGCGCTTTCCAGCCGCGACGTCGCCGCGATCCTCTCCTGCATCGCCGGCCGGCGCATCGAGGCGCGGCCGATGCCGGTGCGCGACTACGTCGCGCAGCTCAAGCAGAACGGCATGCGCGACTATTTCGCCGAAGCCATCGGGGGCCTGCACGTGGCCATCGACGAGGGCCGGCTGCAGAAGGTGAGCAACGACCTGAAGAAGCTCACTGGCCATCCGGCGAACCTCGTCGAGGAAGCCCTCCGCGACGCGCTCATGGAGCGCCAGCGCCAAGCCGCGTAGTCCCCTGCGCGGGAGTCGGGCTCCATTCCTGTCCTTTTTCCCGGAGGTGTATGGTACGTCTCCACACCGTTGAAGGAGATGGCCATGAAGACACTGCACGCCGCGCTGATCGTGCTCGCCGGAATTCCACTGCTCGCGTTGCCTCTCGGCGCATCGGGCCAGGAGCATCGGATGGTGAAGGCCGCCGAGCTCAAATGGGAGCCGGTGCCCTCGCTGCCGAAAGGCGCGGTCGCCGCGGTGATCGAGGGACCGATGAGCGAGGCGGTCCCGTTCACGATCCGCATCAAGGTCCCGGCGAACTACAAGATTCCGCCGCACTTCCATCCGGCCGTGGAGCGCGTCACGGTGCTCTCGGGCGAGTTCCACATGGCCACGGGCGACAAGTTCGACGAGAAGAAGCTGATGGCGCTCAAGGTCGGCGACATGATGATCATGCAGCCGAAGACCAGTCATTACGCGTGGACGAAGGTGCCCACCGTCGTGCAGTTGCACGGCACGGGTCCGTGGGGCGTCACCTACGTGAACCCGGAGGACGATCCCCGCAAGGCGGCTAAGAAGTAAGCCCGAGGAACCGCTTCACGTCCTCGAACCGCACGCGGCCGGCGCGGTGCCGGTCGATCGCCTCGAAGTTCTCGGCCACGTAGCCCAGGCTGGCGGCGCGCGCCTGCTCGCGCGTGAGGTGGCCGGTGGTCGCCGTATAGGCGAGCGCCTGGCCGTTGACCGTCACGGTGCCGCGGGTGATCACGCTCAGCTCGTTGGCGCTGGGGAGCGAGGCGCCCGGCGCGCTCGAGTAGACCACCGGGTCCGCGAATCCCGTGTTGGCGGGATTGGTTCCCGTCGAGGTCGAGCCGCCCCCGCCACCGCCGCAACCGGCGAGCAGGAGCGCCGCCGCCAGGCCCACAACTCGTTTCATGCGGAAAAGCATACCCAGGACGCCGGGGCGCTCTGTAACACGATGTCACCGGACCTGATTGCTACTAGGGCGCGCCGGCCGTCCGGATGCCGACCGGGCTCGCCTTCAGCGTGATCTTCTGGCCCGTGTCCTTGAGCTGGCCGTTGGCGTCGATGGAGAACACCTGGAGGGCCCTGTCGAGCGGGTTCTGCACCAGCAGCGTCTTGCCGTCGCCGCTGAAGGCCGAGCCCTGGCACCAGGCGCCGACGGGGGCCTCGGAGAGCTTCGTGAGCTTCGTG
>JBKJYC010000477.1:0-2674 GCA_046715885.1 Usitatibacter sp. | reverse complement strand
GGGACGATCCGCATCGTGCCATCGCCCGAGACCTTGATCTGACGGCCCTTCTACGGCGTGCCGACGGGGCCGCACTTGAGCGCCTTGTCACCCTCGACGACAACCTCGAGGCCCACGAGCGAGTTCTGGCGCCCGTTGGGATTGCAGTCGAGGTTCTTGAACTCGCAGCAGGCGTTGGTGCCGGGTGCCACGGTCTTCTTGAAGCGGTTTTCCTGGCGCTTCCAATCCGGGTGATCTTCCTGCGTGAGTGTCACGGACTTGTCCTTCAGCTCGTTGTGGACGCAGAAGGCCAGTGCATCGGGCGCGAAGGCGGCGAGCAGGACCGGGAGGGCGAGCAGCGTGCATTTCATGGGGAATACCTCCTCATGACCGCATTTTCTCATCAAGCGCCCTGCTTGGCGCGGTACATGGCCTCGTCGGCGGAGGCCAGCAGGAGCTCGGGGTCGCGCGCGTTGTCGGGATACAGGGAAATGCCGACGCTGGCGCCGCACATGACGTCGGTGTTCTTCCACAGGAAAGGGGCGCCGAAGGCCGCGCGGATGCGCTCGCCGATGATGGACGGCGTGTCGGGGCGCACGTCGGTCTCCAGGAGCACGACGAACTCGTCGCCGCCCAGGCGCGCCACGCTGTCCACCTCGCGCACGCAGGCGCGGATGCGCGCCGCTGCCTGGCGCAGCACCTCGTCGCCGGCCGCGTGGCCGAGCGTGTCGTTCACCTTCTTGAAACGGTCCAGGTCGATGAAGAGCAGGGCCAGCCGGTCGCCGCTGCGGTTCACGCGCACGATCGCGTGCTCGAGGCGCGCGGCGAGCGAGTTGCGGTTGGGCAGCCCGGTGAGCGCGTCCTGCACCGCCGCCTGGCGCAGCTGCTCCTCGGATTCCACCCGGGCGGTGACGTCCTGGGCCAGCGAGAGGATGGAGGCGAGCTTGCCGTTCTCATGGAAGAACGCGGAGTTGTACCACTCGCAGTAGATCGCGCGCCCGTCCTTGGTGACGTTGCGTGCCAGCATCTTGTTGCGCTTCGAGTGCCCGTCCGAGAGGTCGCGGGTGAGCGCCTGGACGGTCTCGAGCGAGTCCGGGTGCACCAGGCCGAAGGTGCTGGGCTTGCGCCCCAGCACCTCGGAAGCGGACCAGCCGAAGATCGCCTCGGCCTGCGGCGACCAGCGGCGCACCTCGATGCCCGACGACCACTCCACGACCGCGAGCGGGGAATTCTCCATGTGGCTCGCCAGCTCCTGCAGCGCGCGATCGAGCATGTCGTGGGTGCGCTTCAGCTCGTTCACCTCGAGGGCGCACGAGAACACGCCCAGGACCCGGCCGTCGGAGCCGATACGCGGGTCGAGGGTGACGGAGATCCAGACCTGCGCGCCGTCATGCCGCCGCGCGAGGCGCTCGTAGTGGACGCGCTCGCCCGCGAAGGCGCGGTCCATGCGCGAGGCGAACTCCGCGTACCCGGCGGGCCCGTAGAGATCCACCAGGTCGAGCCCGATCAGCTCCTCGCGCGAACGGCCGAACCAGTCGCAGTAGCCGCGGTTGGCGTAGCGGATTCGCCGCGTGGCATCGACATAGGAGACGAACCCGCTCGAGTGGTTCGTGAAGGCTTCCAGGAACTCGCCGGGCGAATCGCTCAGCATGGAAGGCCCAGCTCGTCCGCGAGCTTGCGCGCGGGCGCGTGGAACGCCACCGGGCCGTCGGGTTCGGAATGCAGGAACTGGTGCACGAAAGGATGGGTGGAAGCGAGCATCTCCTGCGTCGGGCCCTCGCCCTGGATCACGCCCTCGCCGATCACGAAGAGGTAGTCGGCCATCTTCAGCGCCTCGTGCACGTCGTAGGTCACCACCACCGAGGTGGAGCCGAGCGCGTCGTTCAGTGTACGGATGAGGTTGCAGATCACGTTGAGCGTGATGGGGTCCAGGCCGGCGAACGGCTCGTCGAAGATGATGAGTTCCGGATCCAGGGCCGTGGCGCGAGCGAGCGCCCCCCGCCGCGCCATGCCGCCGGAGAGCTCCGTGGGCCTCTGCTTGTGAGCGCCGCGCAGGCCCACGGCGTGCAGCTTCATGATCACCAGGTCACGGATCAGGTTCTCGGCGAGCTGCGTGTGCTCGCGCAGGGGGAAGGCGATGTTCTCGAAGACCGTGAGGTCGGTGAAGAGCCCGCCCTTCTGGAACATCATGCCGATCTGCCGGCGCATCCTGTAGAGCTCTTCCTGCCCGAGCTCGTTCACGAGCTTGCCGAAGACCTTCACGGTCCCGCGGGCCGGCTTGAGGGAGCCGGCGATCAGCTTCAGCAGGGTGGTCTTGCCGCTGCCGCTGGCGCCGAGGATGGCGGTCACCTTGCCGCGCGGGATGTCGAGGTCGATGCCCTTCAGCACGGCGCGCTTGCCGTAGGTGAAATGCAGGCCGCGCACCTCGATCAGCGGCTCGGGGCTTGTGCTCATGGGCCGTATTATAGGAGGAGCCTGTTTTCCCGCGTAAAATCCCGATCTTCCGCAACCCCGAAAACCCGGAGGCAGCTTGAATATCATCGAGCGCGTCAAGAACATCCTCGTCACGCCCAGGACCGAGTGGGAGGTGATCGCGGTCGAGCCCGCAAACCGCAACGATCTGATCATCAAGTACGTGCTCATCCTGGCGGCGATCCCGGCGGTCCTGGGCTTCCTGCTCACGGCCGTCATCGGG
>JBKJYC010000476.1:0-3754 GCA_046715885.1 Usitatibacter sp. | reverse complement strand
GCGAGACGCGCTTCGAGAACGTCGAGGAGGGCGTCACGGTGGCCAAGCAGATCGACGAGACCACGGGCTTGTCCAGCCTGGTCGTGATCGATCCGAAGCGCCGCGGAACTTCCGCGACGAAGGGCCTTCGTCCGGCGGTGAAGCTGATCGGCGACAAGGGCAAGGAAGTGAAGCTGGCCCAGGGCGACGCGCCGGTGAACTACACGTTCCAGATCGGCGCCATCATCACGGTGAAGAACGGGCAGCAGGTGCAGGTGGGCGACGTGTTGGCGCGGATCGCGCAGGAGTCGTCCAAGACCCGCGACATCACGGGCGGCCTGCCGCGCGTGGCCGAGCTCTTCGCGGCGCGTTCGCCCAAGGACGCCGGCCTGCTTGCGGAGATCACCGGGACGGTGTCCTTCGGCAAGGACACGAAGGGCAAGCAGCGCCTGATCATTACCGACGTCGACGGCGCGGCCCACGAGTACCTGATCCCGAAGGAAAAGCACGTCACCGTGCACGACGGCCAGGTGGTCAACAAGGGCGAGACGATCGTCGACGGCCCGGCGGACCCGCACGACATCCTGCGCCTCCAGGGGATGGAGGCGCTGGCCCGCTACATCATCGACGAGGTGCAGGACGTCTACCGGCTGCAGGGCGTGAAGATCAACGACAAGCACATCGAGGTGATCGTGCGGCAGATGTTGCGCCGGATCCAGATCACCGATCCGGGCGAGACGCGCTTCATCGTGGGTGAGCAGGTCGAGCGCGCCGACCTCCTGCAGGAGAACGACCGGGTGGTCGCCGAGGGCAAGAAGCCGGGGCATTTCCAGTACATGCTGCTGGGGATCACCAAGGCCTCGCTCTCGACCGACTCGTTCATCTCGGCGGCCTCCTTCCAGGAGACCACCCGGGTGCTCACCGAGGCAGCCATCATGGGCAAGAGGGACGACCTACGCGGCCTCAAGGAGAACGTCATCGTCGGACGCCACATCCCGGCCGGGACGGGTCTCGCCTACCACTCGACCCGCAAGAAGGTCGCGGCCGAGCCGGGGGCGAGCACCTTCGGGTTTTCCCTGGACGAGGCTGACGTTGGTAGCGAGCAGGTTGCTTGACCGAAGTGCGATAAGCCTCTAAAATTGAGAGCTTTTTTGCCGCATCCCCGCCTTGCGCGGGGGTGCGGCAGAGCCTCAAACAGGTCGAAAGACGGGTGGCAACACCCCAACGCGGATAAAAAGATGCCTACGATCAATCAGTTGATGCGTAAACCCCGTCGCAAGGCGGTCACGAAGAGCAAGGTCCCGGCCCTGGCCGGCAGCCCCCAGAAACGGGGTGTCTGCACGCGCGTGTACACCACCACCCCGAAGAAGCCGAACTCGGCGCTCCGGAAGGTCGCCAAGGTGCGCCTGACCAACGGCTACGAGGTGATCAGCTACATCGGCGGGTAGGGGCACAACCTCCAGGAGCACTCGGTCGTGCTCATCCGCGGCGGCCGCGTGAAGGACTTGCCCGGCGTGCGCTACCACATGGTGCGCGTCAGCTTGGACACCGCCGGCGTGAAGGATCGCAAGCAGTCGCGCTCCAAGTACGGGGCCAAGAGACCCAAAGCCGCGTAAACGCGGGGTCTCACAGCCTCGTCAACATTTTTTGAACGGACAAGCCCATGCCCCGCCGTCGTGAAATCCCGAAGCGCGAGATCCTCCCGGATCCGAAGTTCAAGAGCGAGGAAGTCGCCAAGTTCATCAACGTGCTGATGACGCGCGGCAAGAAGTCGGTCGCCGAGCGGATCATGTACGGCGCGCTAGACACCATCCAGAAGAAGGGTGGCAAGGACCCGTTCGAGGTCTTCGGCGCGGCCATCAGCAACGTGAAGCCGATGGTCGAGGTGAAGAGCCGGCGGGTCGGCGGCGCCAACTACCAGGTGCCGGTCGAAGTTCGCCCGGTGCGCCGGACCGCGCTGGCCATGCGATGGCTGCGCGAAGCCGCCCGCAAGCGCGGCGAAAAGAGCATGGGCCAGCGGCTGGCCAACGAGCTGATGGAAGCGGCCGAAGGCCGTGGCGGCGCCGTGAAGAAGAAGGAAGAAGTGCACCGCATGGCCGAGGCCAACAAGGCCTTCGCCCACTACCGGTTCTAAGGGAGCAGTCTGGGACGCGAGCCGCGAGGTGAGCGGCCCGCTAACGAAGAGAGATGACCGTGGCACGCAAGACACCAATCGACCGCTATCGCAACATCGGGATCTCGGCGCACATCGACGCCGGCAAGACCACGACGACGGAGCGGATCCTCTTCTACACCGGCGTCTCCCACAAGATGGGCGAGGTCCACGACGGCGCGACCGTCATGGACTGGATGGAGCAGGAGCGCGAGCGCGGCATCACGATCACCTCGGCAGCGACGACGTGCTTCTGGAAGGGCATGGACGGCAACCTTCCCGAGCACCGCGTGAACATTATCGACACGCCGGGCCACGTCGACTTCACGATCGAGGTCGAGCGCTCGATGCGCGTGCTGGACGGCGCGTGCATGGTGTATTGCGCCGTGGGCGGCGTGCAGCCCCAGTCGGAGACCGTGTGGCGCCAGGCCAACAAGTACAAGGTGCCGCGCCTCGCGTTCGTCAACAAGATGGACCGCACCGGCGCCAACTTCTTCAAGGTCTACGACCAGATGAAGTCGCGCCTGAAGGCCAACCCCGTGCCTATCCAGATTCCCATCGGGGCAGAGGAGAAGTTCCTGGGCGTGGTCGATTTGGTCCGCATGAAGGCGATCTACTGGGACGAGGCGTCCCAGGGCATGAAGTTCGAGTTGCGCGAGATCCCCGCCGAGCTCATCGAGCTGGCCACGGAGTGGCGCGAGAAGATGATCGAGTCCGCCGCCGAGGCGAACGAAGAGCTCATGAACAAGTACCTCGAGGCGGGCAGCCTCTCGGAGGCCGAGATCAAGCTTGGACTGCGCACGCGCACGATCGCCAGCGAGATCGTGCCGATGATGTGCGGCTCGGCGTTCAAGAACAAGGGCGTGCAGGCCATGCTCGATGGCGTGATCGACTACATGCCGGCGCCGACCGACATCCCGCCCGTGAAAGGCATGCTCGAGAACGGCCAGCCGACCGAGCGCAAGGCCTCGGACGAAGAGGCCTTCTCCGGGCTCGCCTTCAAGATCATGACCGACCCGTTCGTGGGTCAGCTCATCTTCTTCCGCGTCTACTCGGGCGTGGTGAAGTCGGGGGACACGGTCTACAACCCGGTCAAGTTCAAGAAGGAGCGCCTCGGGCGGATCCTGCAGATGCACGCCAACCAGCGCGAGGAGATCAAGGAAGTGCGCGCGGGCGACATCGCGGCGGCCGTGGGCCTTCGCGAGGCGACAACGGGCGACACGCTGTGCGACCCCGACAAGGTCATCATCCTCGAGCGGATGGTGTTCCCGGAGCCGGTGATCTCCCAGGCGGTCGAGCCCAAGACGAAGGCGGACCAGGAGAAGATGGGCATCGCGCTGAACCGCCTCGCGCAGGAGGATCCGTCCTTTCGCGTGCGCACGGACGAGGACAGCGGGCAGACCATCATCTCTGGCATGGGCGAGCTGCACCTGGAGATCATCGTCGATCGCATGCGCCGGGAGTTCGGCGTCGAGGCGAGCGTAGGCAAGCCCCAGGTGGCGTACCGCGAGACCATTCGCAAGGTCGTCGACTCGGTTGAGGGCAAGTTCATCAAGCAGTCGGGCGGCCGCGGGCAGTACGGCCACGTGGTGCTCAAGGTGGAGCCGCAGGAAGCCGGCAAGG